>NZ_JAQFJH010000003.1:0-243528 GCF_030440025.1 Streptococcus sp. SO2 | reverse complement strand
TCCTCCTTCAGCGTTCTACTTGCATGTATTAGGCACGCCGCCAGCGTTCGTCCTGAGCCAGGATCAAACTCTCATTAAAAGTTTGAGTTCTCACTCATTTCTGTCACTGACAGATTTATTGTTTTTTTCATTGTTCAGTACTATAACCTCAGTTATAGTGCCCTGCACATTGGTTCGTCTTGTTCAGTTTTCAAAGGTCTTTGTCACTCAATCTCTCTCAAGCGACAACTATATTAGTATATCACAGCTACCTGCCTCTGTCAACAGATTTTTTAAACTTTTTTCAAGTTTTTTCTAACCGCAATACACCATAGTCCGTACGGGATTCGAACCCGTGTTACCGCCGTGAAAAGGCGGTGTCTTAACCCCTTGACCAACGGACCTTGAGCTTTTCAACTCTTTCTATTATACCTACTTTTTTACCTTTGTCAAGAACTTTTTTCAGTGAGTTTAATTTTTTCTTTTCTTCACTAACTTAACCACTGCTTCTGTTCGTGCAGTGTGGGGAAACATATCGACCGACTGGATATACTGGAGGTCATAGACTTTTACTAGTTTAACCAAATCTCGAGCTAAGGTCGAAACATTGCAGGATACATAGACCATTTTGTCTGGAACATAGGTCAGAATGGTTTCCAACAGCTTATCATCTAAACCTGTACGAGGAGGGTCGACTATCAATGTATATGCTCGATAGCCATTCCATTAGAACATAAAAAGAGAGGTTAAACCTCTCTAAATTTATTTTTCTTCACTCATTTTTGATTTTACTTCATCATAAGATAATGCATGGGATTCCTCTTCTACTGTCTCAGGCATTTTACCTGTTTCGTAAAGAGATTTAATCTGTGTACTATCTAATGTTTCGTATTTCAACAATGCTTCTGCAATCAGTTTGTGGGTTTCACGATTTGATTGGATAATTTCAGCAGCTTTGTTTCGTGCCTCATTTAATAATGAACGAATTTCCTCATCAATCTCATAGGCTGTTTGTTCTGAAATTGATTTTTGAGGACTTTGTGCACCAAACATAGCATGATTACCTTCGTATTGAACTGGGCCAAGTTTTTCACTCATACCGTATTCAGTGACCATTGCACGCGCCATCTGTGTGGCTTGTTCAAAGTCATTTGAAGCTCCTGTCGTTTGTACATTAAAGATAATCTCTTCAGCTACACGACCACCCATCAAACCTGCCAATTGCTCTTTCATGTCTTCTTTAGATAGAAGCATTTGATCCTCTTTCGGAAGTGCAATCATGTAACCACCTGCACGTCCACGTGGTACGATGGTAACTTTATGAACAACACGGGCATTTGACAAGACTAAACCAACAATGGTATGTCCAGCCTCATGATAAGCAACCAATTCACGTTCTCTTTGTGATACTGTTTTATCTTTCTTAGATGGTCCAGCAATTACTCTGTCCTCTGCCTCATCAATATCTGAAGCATCAATGATTGATTTGTTGCGACGAGCAGCAACTAAGGCTGCTTCGTTTAGAACATTTTCTAAGTCGGCTCCCACAAAACCTGGTGTTTGTTGGGCAACTAGTTTCAAATCAACATCGTCTGCCAGAGGTTTATTTTTAGCGTGAACTTTCAAGATTGCTTCACGACCTTTAACATCAGGGCGACCAACTAAGACTTTTCTATCAAAACGTCCTGGACGGAGAAGAGCTGGATCTAGAACATCTGAACGGTTCGTCGCAGCGATAACGATGATTCCTTCATTTCCCTCAAAACCATCCATCTCAATCAAGAGTTGGTTCAAGGTTTGTTCACGTTCATCATTACCTCCACCAAGACCGACACCACGTTGGCGACCAACGGCATCAATTTCATCGATAAAGATGATGGCTGGCGCTGCTTTTTTTGCATCCTCAAAAAGAGAACGAACACGGCTTGCACCAACTCCGACAAACATTTCTACAAAATCAGAACCTGAAATACTAAAGAATGGAACACCTGCTTCCCCAGCAACTGCCTTAGCAAGTAAGGTCTTACCTGTTCCCGGAGGTCCCTCCAAAAGAACTCCTGCAGGAATACGTGCACCAAGTTTGGTAAATCGTTTTGGATCTTTTAGGAATTCAACAACTTCTACTAATTCTTGTTTTTCTTCCTCGGCACCAGCAACATCTGAGAATCGTACCTTGATATCTTCTTTATTTGCAGCTTTGGCCTTGCTACGTCCAAAACTCATTGGATTTCGGCCACTATTTCCTCCCATATTTCCCATCATAGAGAATAGGAAGAAGAAAAGAATAGCAAATGGCACAACAGAGACAAGGATATTGATCCACATACCGCTTGAACTCTCATGTTTGACTGTTACTTCTGCCTGATGTTCAGAAGCAAGTTTTTGCAATTCTGAAACTGTTGAATCAGATGGAAGAATAGTACTTGAGAATCTTTCTACTGTTGTAGCTGTAGGAGTGAAAAATTGAATTCCTGTTTCTTCTTTACTAGTCTTAGGATTTTTATAAACACCAGACACTTCAATGATACTGCCATTTGGCTGATAGGTTAATTCTTTTACATTGTCTGCTGTAATTTCTTTTACCAGTTCTGTATAGTTAATTTTTTCGCTTCGTCCAGCAGTATTTCCAGAGTAAAAATACTGGAATCCTGTCACTAGGAAGAAGATAATTAACAAGTATAGAAATGGATTTCTAACTAAACCATTATTTTGTTTTTTCATTAAAGATAGATCTTTCTAATTTGAATAAACTTCTTCTTTCAATACTCCAACATAAGGAAGGTTACGATAATTTTCTTTATAGTCCAAACCATAACCTACTACAAACTCATTTGGAATAGTAAAGCAAGTATAATCCGCTTCAATTTCAACAACACGTCCCTCTGGTTTGTCCAACAAAGTCGCGATTTTAACAGAAGCTGCTTCTCTTGCAATAAACATATCTCGCAAATTCTTCAAGGTTTGACCTGTATCGATGATATCCTCTACAAATAAAACATGTCTTCCTTTGATATCTTGAGTCACGTCTTGCTTGATATTGATGACACCACTACTTGCTGTTCCACCATGGTAACTAGATACCATCATGAAATCCATCTCAATATGCGTATCAATATGTTTGACCAATTCAGCCATAAAAGGAATTGATCCTTTCAGAATTCCAATAAGAATTGGATTTTTCCCCTCATATTCTTTTGTTAGTTGCGCACCTAGCTTTTTAGCTGCTTCTATAATTTCATCATGTGAAACGAGGATTTTTTTTATATCGTGTTCTAACATCTTTTTACCTATCTATTTTTTCTATATAAAGTACAGTGTTCATTATATCATTTTTCGTGTTTTTACTCAAATCACTGGTCGCAATTCCTGAAATTGAGACAATTTCTCCAAATTGCTCAATAATAGGGGTTGTTTTTCGTTTTTCAATAGGGATTTTCAAATCTATAAATAAGCGTCTCAGTTTCTTTCGATGACCATTTAGGATAATAACATCGCCAGGTTTTCGACATCTAATATGTACAGATGTTTCCCGTGAAACCGTTACTTTTTGAACAATATGCCCTTCAATAGGGATGCCAAAGGAAAATAAATAGCCCTTATATCGAACTTGATTTTGATAGTGTAACACAAGTTCATCTTCCTTTTCATCAGCCTGTGGACTGATTTTGCAAACTCGAAAATTCTGATACTCTTTTATCAATTCATAGCCATTTTTAAGAGAATGACGATACTGGCTTTTCGTTGTTAAAATCTGTCGAACTTCATCAAACTGAGCCTTCGTCAGATTTAAGTCTGGAAATTGATTAAGATAGTTCTGGAGCAAGATTCCTTGAGTTTGTTGAGAGTATGAAAATAGCTCATTCAAATCTTCCACATCAATTTTTTTCGAAAGTTCCGTTATTGTTGCCTGGTAATCTGAAATTTCCCTTCCTAAATCTAAAAGGGCGGATTTAAGACGAGGATTTTCTTTTTCAAGTTCTGGTAAATACCTATTCCGAATACGATTGCGAAAATAGGTATTTTCCTGATTTGTTTGATCTTCGAAATGAAAAATTGGTGGAAAATCCTTTTTATGAAAAGGCAACAAGGGACGGATGATTTCAATATCATCAACTACTTGACTTTCTTTTATCCCTGTTAAATGGCGTAACCGACTTCCTCGAATCAAGCGCATCAAAATCGTTTCAACTTGATCATCTGCATGGTGGGCAGTAACCAAGGCAGTCGCTCCAACCTCTTTCATGATTTTCCTAAAAAAATCATAACGAAACTCTCGAGCACGCGCTTCTGAAAAGTCTCCTGAAAAGCTTGTGATATAAATAGGAAGTTCAGCTGCATCAGCTAACTTCCTTAGTTCATTTTCCTCCCAGTCAGACTCCCTTCTCTGCTTGTGATTGACATGTGCTACAATCAACTCAATTTCTAACTCATTTTGATAAGTAGACAATAGCTGGAATAAAAACATTGAATCCAGTCCGCCAGACAAAGCTAACACGACTTTCGAATGTTTTTTGAAATACTCTTTTTGGAGAAAATGATTTAAAAAATCCTGGTCCCTCATTTTAGAACCTCATAGACATCCTTAGCTATCTTAGCAATAGTATCATAATCAGAATTTTTGGTGAAAATGGAAAGAACGAAAGGAGAATCCGTATAAACAATCGCAGTGTCATGTTTAAACTCGTCGGCATCTCCAATTTTATGAGCTAGCTTAACCGAAACACCTTTAGCAATTCTTTGGTTGTCAAAATCAGTCTTACCTAGAGACTCTAAGACAAAACCATTCTGATTATAGATAGCTTCCATGACCTTTCCAGCCATTTTTGAAGAAGTCAGTTTATCATTCACATCCCAATCTTCACCCATAATAGTGGACATTTTTTCTTTAAAAGCCCCGTCAGATTGATTGGTCACGTAATAACCTAAAATATTATGAGCAACATTATCAGACTCTTTTGTTACCTTGGTAATTAACTGTTGAAGACTGTATTCTTTGTTATCTTCTTTTTTAGGTAAGCTACCACTACCTTCTGGTTTATAGGACCCAGGGAAACTATTTACTTCCGGGACATACTTGAAGCTACTGTCTAGCGTATACTCTCCTTGATTTATCTTATCTTGAGAATAATAAAGATAGGCTAGTTTCAAGATGCTAGCTGCATAAAGTTTGCTGTCTTCATTCACCCCAGCCTCTTTACCTGTACTCAGTTGTTTAACATAAATGGAATAATTTTCATTCTGATAGTTGTTTGATAAAACTTCTTGAACCTTCTGGATGCGATTGTCTTCTTCTGAGGTGAACTCTTTTGATACCCACCCAACTTGATTAATATGAAGAAATTCTTGTCCCCCAGCAAAGAGAGCTCTATCCACCTTTACAAGTTGATAAGGAGAGAGAGATGAAGAAATTTCTTTAGCATCATAGGGGCTGTTATAGATAACAAACCCTGGCTCCAACCATACTTGTCTATTTTGAGTTTGAACTTGACTTTGATCATAGACCAACCGCTTATCTGCAAGAATAAACTGGTGATTATCTAATTTAAAAACAGGAACACCTTGTCTATTCAAACGCCATTCTACGATTTTAAAGGTGGTTCCAGGAGTCAATTTACCAGACTCCTTAACAAGATCCTCATTAGCGTAGACAGCTGTTTCTCCATAAACCATTGGAGATTCAAGAGTTTCTTTATAGTAGAATCCATAATCAGACTCGGTTAGATAATAAATTTCTTGTGAAGAGTAAGAAAGCTGTTTTTCTGTGCTAACTACTCTTGAGGTTATGATAAAAGCAGGTAGCAATAAAACTACTAAGAACTTACGCATTCTTCTCTTCCCTTTCTTCTTGCAATCGTAATAAATGGTTTTTAGTTGCCAATTCCTCTAATTTTTCATCTGATAAACTTAGAAATTGCTCAACAACTTCCAATAAATTTTCCATGATATTACCTCGGAAGCAAATCAGGAATTGTGTAAATTGCTTCTCGTTTCTTTGAGTAATAGTACTTGGCGCGTGCGTATTTTGCTACATAGTCTTCATCTTTTAACTTTGCAGCAAAAGCAGATTCCTTATCCTTTTCGTCACTAAGAGTTTGGTACTGCTCTTTCAACTCTGTTAATTGCTGACGGCGTTGCAGTAACTGATCATAGCTTTGGGCCAAGTTATAAGTTGGTAAAATAAACAACAAAATCATCAAAATAAGGACCCAACCCATGAAACGATTTCGTTTTTGTCTCTCCTTCATCAGGTAACGACGACGTTGATGTTCATTTTGAATAAAAGAATTATTCATCTGTACAATATTTCTAGACATTTTCTTCTACCCGTGTTTCACTGAGAATTTCATACATGCCTGCTGCATCTTCTTTTTTTGTACTATCTTTCATCTCTAGTACTTTAACAAGCAACAACTTATTTCCAAAGCGAATTTCAACTTGGTCATCAACTTTCAAATCCGTTGAACTTTTGGCCAAGATTCCGTTCACCTTGATTCTGCCTTTATCTGCTACTTCTTTTGCGACTGTGCGGCGCTTAATAATTCGTGATACTTTTAAATACTTGTCTAATCTCATTTTTATTACCTCAAATTATTATTGTACCATTTTTATCCTTTTTATAGAAGAAAAATGTTAAATGGGATTTGCTTCCTTTGATTCTTTTATCTCTAGTAAACTTTCTCCAAAAATCATCAGCCCTTCTAAAATTTCATAATCCTTCTTGTTTCGGACATCAAATACAACTTCCATTAATCCCTTATTCTCAGCTATGGCTGCTTTTAAGTTAGTTGCGGATAAGGCTTTAAAATAATCTTGAGCCAAGAATAGCCGTTGAGTGACTTTTTCAAATTGAACTGTAATCTTATTTTCTTTTCTTTCCACACGTTCTACAAATACCTTGTCCAAATATGACTTGATCAAACCAATCTCTAAAAGATAGGCCACCACATCTGGATACTCCCCAAAACGGTCCATCAACTCTTCTTGTAATTCTTCATAGTTGACACGGTTGTCAATTTGACGAATTTTCTTGTAAATTTCAATCTTATGTCGTTGATCAGAAATATAATTGTCAGGAAGATAAGCATCAATTTGTAAAATCAACTCAGCATTTCCTTTGCTTCTTTTGTTCCCATTGCCGTTACGTTTAGCAATAGCTTCCTCTAATAACTGTGAATACAATTCAAAACCAACAGAATCAATGAAACCTGATTGGGATTTTCCTAGGAGATTTCCTGCTCCACGAATCGAAAGATCTCGCATCGCAATCTTAAATCCTGAGCCTAATTCCGTAAATCCCTTAATCGCTTCTAATCTCTTTTCAGAGACTTCACTGATTGATTTTTCTGGACGATACATAAGATAGGCATAAGCAATGCGATTACTACGACCGACTCTTCCTCTTAACTGATATAAGGTTGACAAACCCATATGGTCTGCATTTTCAATAAATAAGGTATTGGCATTTGGAATATCTACCCCTGTCTCAATAATAGTAGTTGTCACCAAAATATCATATTGTCCTTCAATAAAGTCCAGTAGAGTATTTTCTAACTGAATTTCACTCATTTGTCCATGAACAAACCCAATCGAAGCTTCTGGAATCAACTCCTGTAATTCTGAAACCTTCTGGTCAATTGTGTCAACTTTGTTGTAAAGATAGTAAACTTGGCCTCCACGCTCCATTTCACGCAAGACAGCATCACGAATTACACTATCATTCTTTTCCAAAACATAGGTTTGCACTGGATAACGATTGGTCGGAGGTGTTTCAATAACAGACAAATCTCGGATTCCCAACATAGACATATGGAGAGTGCGAGGAATTGGCGTTGCTGTCAAGGTTAGGACATCTACTTGTTTTTTTAGTTCTTTCAAAGTTTCCTTATGCTTGACACCAAATCGTTGCTCTTCATCAATAATCATCAATCCCAAATCTGAAAATACAACATCTTTTGACAAAACACGATGCGTTCCAATCAAAATATCGACTTGACCATTCTTTAATTTTTCAAGTGTCTCTGCCTGCTCTTTTTTACTTTTAAAGCGACTCAACACATCAATATTAACTGCAAAATTTTGGAATCTCTCTTTAAAATTTGTATAGTGTTGTTGCGCTAACACCGTCGTCGGAACTAAAACGACAACTTGTTTATGATCATTGACCGCCTTAAAGGCTGCACGCATTGCTACTTCAGTCTTTCCAAAACCAACATCTCCAACCAAAAGTCGATCCATGGGGTGAGAGTTCTGCATATCTCTCTTAATTTCCTCAATACTACGAAGTTGATCATCCGTTTCAACATAAGGGAAGGCATCATCAAAAGCATGTTGATCATCATCATCAGCTGAGAAAGAAAAACCCTTCAACTGACTACGTTCAGAATAGAGTTTGATTAAATCGTCAGCTATATCCTCTACCTGGTTCTTAACTTTTTGCTTGGCCTTTTTAAAATGACCATCATTTAATTTATTAAGTTTTGGCGCTTTACCATCACTTGAAACATATTTGGACAGCAATTGAATCTGCTCTACTGGGATGGAGATTTGATCCCCATTTTGATATTGAACACTGACATAATCACGGTGAATTCCTTTGATTTCAATTGTTTCAATGCCTAGATATTGACCAATTCCATGAATATGGTGAACAACGTAGTCCCCTTTTTCAAGTTCATTATAATCTTTTAATCGCTCTGCATTTGACGCATGTTGTCTTCTAAAACGACGTTTTAATTTCTTTTGAAAAATCTCATGTTCAGTAATCAAGAGAATTTTTTCATCTACAAAATGAAAACCATGTCTTAGATTACCCTCAATCAAGTTTACAGATTCTTTACAGATACTTGACTTATCTCTGGAATCCAATTTAATCTGGTATTCCTCTAAAACATCCTCCAATGTTTTACTTCCCATTGAATTGCTAGACTGCAGAATAATGGTGTAGTTCATTTTTTTATATCGCTCAATTTCTTCTTTAAGAAAAGAAAATTGATTAAAAAACTCTTGCATAGGATATTGATTAAATTGATAAATATGATCAAATTTGAGGTTTCCTAATCCTTTTTGGAGATTGGAGAAAAAGGTAACTGAACTTTGTTTTTTATAGGTTTGCTCTGTATCTGCAAAATACTGCATATCAGAAAATGCTTTACCATTCTGTAAATCTTCTGTAAAGTATTGCGCTAACTCTCTTTCAAAGGCTTCATACTGATTCATCAATTTTTGGTAATCATCAAAAAATACTGGTGTATCTTTTTCAATATAATCAAATATAGTCCATGTTTTATCGTAACATAAAGATAAAAACTTTCGACTATCTGAATGTACTTGTTTTTGATGAAAACTTGACAAAATCTCTTCCAAATATGATTTTAAAATTGGTGATAGAGTCTTTGAAATTTGCTTTTCTAAAGCTAACTGTCCTCGTTGATAATCTTTTTCTCTCAAAAGTATGTCGCTAGCTGGAAAGATAGTGAGGTTTGTCTGATTTTCTTTCGATAATTGTGTTTCGACTTCAAAAGTACGAATACCATCTACTTCATCGCCAAAAAACTCGATTCGGAAAGGTTCTAACTGAGACATCTCAAAAATATCTAAAATATCTCCTCGAATACTAAACTCACCTTGTGTCTGTACTTGAGTAACTTTTCGATATCCAATTTCCTTTAACCGGTGAAGTAGCTCGTGTTGGTCATATTCTTCGCCAACTGCAATTTTTATAGTACTTTCTTTAAATCTAGTCGGAGAGGGTAAAATTAACCGACTCGCTGCGATATTACAAACTAAAATCCCTCTCTTAGACGGATCACTCAAAAAACGCAAGGCCTCAACCCGCGAAATGATTTTTTCTTGCGAAGACATCAAAAACTCTACCATAGGAGAGTCATCAACCAAAAATGGATAGACAAGTTCCTCTCCTAAGAGGGAAAGAAGATCACTGATAATTCGTTCTGCTTCTCCATAAGTTGAAGTCAGTAACACAATCTTATTTTCTTTTTCTAGACTGCTTGCAATTGCAAGAGCCTTGGTAGAAGTTGATAAACCAAGTATTAGTTGTCTTTTCTTATCTATCAGATTTTGATGCCATTTTTTTATCTGGTCATTTTCTGAGAATAAATCTAATAAAGTCACCATTTAGCCGTTATACCTCTGCATTGTTTTCTCAAAGTTTTTCTCTTGTAAATAGTAGTTTACAGCATCGTCAACCTTGTCAATAGACTGTAAAATACCCACATAGTCATCCTGATCAAACTTACTTAAAACATGATGAACAACTGACATGCCTTTTTTAGGTCTTCCAATACCTATTTTAATACGGTTAAATACCTGAGTACCTATATGTTGAATTATAGACTTAATGCCATTATGACCACCTGCTGATCCCTTTGCTCTTAAACGAATTTTCCCGACTTCCATGTCAAGGTCGTCGTAAATAACGAGTAAATCTTCAATATCCAAACCATAGTAAGTCAATAAAGCATGAACCGCTTTTCCACTTTCATTCATAAATGTTGTTGGTTTGATCAGATAAATTTTTTCTCCATTGAGGAAAAAAGATGCTAGGTCAGCTTGAAATATCTTATCATGTGTAAAAGTGACATTTTGTTTTTTAGCTAATTGGTCAATCAACATAAATCCAACGTTATGCTTGGTTTCAAAATATTTATCCCCTGGATTTCCTAATCCAACAAGTAATTTAGTCATTTATTTTCCTTTCAAAAGCCAAAAGGGTTGGAATTTTTTTCCAACCTATTTGACACTATTTGTTAAATATTATTAGACATTAAAGCGGAATTCCATGATATCGCCATCTTGAACGATATATTCTTTTCCTTCTTCACGCAAGCGCCCAGCTTCTTTTACAGCCTTTTCAGATCCGTATTTCACTAAATCCTCATATGACATGGTTACTGCACGAATAAATCCTTTTTCAAAGTCTGAGTGGATAATACCAGCTGCTTGAGGAGCTTTCATACCACGCTTAAAGGTCCAAGCACGGACTTCTTTTTCACCAGCTGTAAAGTAAGTTCCAAGTCCAAGCAAGTGGTAAGCTGCACGAGTCAACTTATCAACACCTGATTCTGTCAAGCCAAGTGCTTCAAGAAACTCTTGCTTATCTTCATCATCTAACTCAGAAATTTCTTCCTCAGCACGCGCGGAAATAACTACTACTTCAGCATTCTCTGTCGCTGCGAATTCACGAATTTTCTTCACATATTCGATAGAATCTGGATCTGAAACTACATCCTCATCCACATTAGCAACATAAAGAACTGGTTTAGTGGTCAAAAGGAAGAGACCTTTGACAACCTTTTGTTCCTCATCTGTGAATTCAATGGTACGAGCTGATTTTCCATCTTCAAGGACTGGTTTAATTTTTTGAAGAACGTTAAACTCTGCTACTGATTCTTTATCTTTTTGCGTACGTGCCATCTTTTCTACACGCGCATAGCGTTTATTAACTGATTCTAAATCAGCAAGAATCAATTCTAGGTTAATGGTATCAATATCTGCAAGTGGATCCACAAAGGCGTCTTCACGTCCTTGCTCGCGCATAACATTTTCATCATCAAATGCACGCACAACATGAACAATCGCATCTACTTCACGAATGTTGGCCAAAAATTTATTCCCTAGACCTTCTCCTTTTGATGCTCCTTTTACAATCCCTGCAATATCTGTAAATTCAAAGGTTGTTGGGACTGTCTTTTTAGGAGTAATCATTTCCGTTAGTTTTTGTAAGCGTTCATCTGGAACTTCTACCATCCCAACGTTTGGATCAATAGTCGCAAATGGGTAGTTTGCTGCCTCTGCTCCTGCTTTTGTAATTGCATTAAAAAGGGTTGATTTACCAACGTTTGGCAAACCAACGATACCTGCTGTTAAAGCCATATTTTCTCATTCTCCGTTCTCATTTCAATCCCTAACATTATAACACAAAAAGGGAAAACTTGCTAACTCTCTAACTAAGGGTTCTTAGTCAATAATCTTATTCATTTTTCGTTCAAAATCATGGCGACTCATCATGACAAGGTGGTCGCAATTGCTACATTTGATTTTGATATCTGCCCCAACACGTGTAATTTCCCAACGATTGGCTTTTTTTCCTGTTGACTTGATTGTGCAAGCATGTGGCTTTTTCATTTCAACAAAATTTCCAACTTGATACATACTACTCTCCTTTTCTTTTTCGATTATATCATAAAAGAGGCGAGCTAGGCTCAACCTCTTTCACTTAATTTGTACGAACTGGTGTAATGAGTTGCATGAAGTCTTCATCAGTATCTGCTGGAACAAGAGTGAATGGACGAACTGCTGAGATAAAGCTAATGGTCACTTTTTCGCTATTTAAAGCTTTGAGGGAATCAATCAAGTAAGTTGGGTTGAAACTAATGGTCAAATCATCCCCGATCACCTGCTCCGTATCGATTTCTTCGTTTACTTTACCAACCTCTGGAGAGTGAACATGGGCGCTAACAACTCCACCTTTAATTTCAAGCTTCACAGTACCATTTTGAGTTGCACTTGATAAGAGACGAGCACGCTCCATAGATTGACGCAAATTAACCACATCAAAAGTAATTGTAGTGTTAAAGTCTGTTGGAATCAAACGATCTGTATCAGGATAATTTCCTTCTAGGAGACGAGTGTAGAAGCTAATATTTTCGCTTCTAAAGAGGATTTGATTATTTGCAAAGAAAATCTCTACAGTTTCAATATCATCTGTAAATACCGCTGAAAATTCGCGTAGAGAACGACTAGGAATTACTACATCGAAATCATCACCATTTTTTTCAAGAGTCAATTTCTTCTGGCTAAGGCGGTGTGAGTCTGTCGCAACTGTTTTTAGTTCCTTGTGTTGGCTCAATACGAAGTGGACACCTGTTAAGATTGGACGACTTTCTTGCGTACTTGCAGCAAATGCTGTTTCATTGATAATTTTCTTGAGTAGTTTGGTTTCAAGAACCAAAGGTGTGCTTGCTGAAATTTCTTGGATTCGTGGGTACTGTTCGCTATCTTTTCCTTTTAGAGTAATTTCTGATTTGCCACTTGTTAAGACAATTTGTTTTTGTTCAATCTCTTTAAAATCTAGCGTTACATCTGGAAGACTAGATACCACATTGATAAAGAAAGAAGCTTCTAGAAGAATCGAACCCAGAGAAGTGATCAAGAGACCAGCATCTTCATTCTTTTGAGAAATGAAATTTTCAATAGAAATTTGACCGTTTGAGCCAATTAAAGTAATTCCTTCATTGGTAACGTCAATTTTGATTGTTGATAAAATTGGAATAGCATTTTTAGAGCTTATTGCTCGTTTTGTGGTATTTAAGGCTTGTAGAAATAAATTTTTATTGATTGAAAAATGAATCATGGATTCTCCTTTATTTATTTTTAGTATTAGAAAGTTAATAGTAATAATAGAGTGTGTGAATTCTGTGGAAAACTGGGTGTTATTTAGTAAATTCAAGCTTTGGAGCTTGTTTAAAAAATGTGGATAAAAAAGATAAGAAAGGAAAACTTATCCACAAGCTACTTGATTTTCTTTTTGATTGCTTCTATTTCTAAACGTAAATTATCGTCTTCGTCAATCAATGATTTGATTTTAGCATGGGCGTGAATAACGGTGGTGTGATCCTTTCCGCCAAATTCTTTTCCGATTTTTGGAAGACTGTTATCTGTCAGTTCTCTAGCTAGGTACATGGCAACTTGACGCGCTAAAACGATGTTTTGAACTCGTCTCGTCCCCTTCATTTCTTTGACACTCACTCCATAAAAATTACCAACTTCAGTTTGGATTTTCTCAATTGGAATAACAAGTATCTGGCGGGCGTCTTGCTTACGTGCTCTAATAGCTTCCGCAGCAATATCAATAGTAATATCCTTAATCTTCTTCACTCTGGCAATTAAAGTGATATCGTTGATTGCTCCTTCTAATTCTCGAACATTTGAATCAAATTGGCCAGCCAAGTATTCCAGAGTATCACTTTGGAAATGGTAATCCAAATGCTCTGTTTTACTTTGAAGAATGGCAATACGTGTCTCAAAGTCAGGAGGGGTGATATTTTGCGTCAATCCCCAGCTAAAGCGCGTGACAAGCCTCTCCTCAAGGCCTTCTAGGTGTTTGGGACTACGATCACTGGTTAGGACAATCTGTTTCTGCTTATCATGAAGAGCATTGAAGGTATTGAAAAATTCTTCCTGAGTTGCGACTTTTTTGCCACTGAGAGATTGGATATCATCGATCAATAAGAGATCAAGGCTACGGTAAGTTTTTTTGAACTTTTCCATTTCCCCAAGTCGCAAGTGTTCAAGAAAGTCATTGATAAAGCTTTCGGCAGGAATGTACTTGACACGCGCATCAGGAATATTTTTCAAAATCTCATTTCCAATCGCATTGAGCAAGTGAGTCTTTCCAAGACCAGGTCCTCCATAGATGAAAAGAGGATTATAGGTCAGAGCTAAATCTTCAGATACCGCTAGTGCAGCAGATACCGCCCAAACATTCCCATCACCTTGAATAAAGTTATCAAAGGTATATTTTTCTTTTAACCCTGTTTCGGAATAGGGAATCGTTGGTAGTGCAGGTGTGTAATCGTAAGTAGAGACACTATTCGTATCATTTACTTGAGGAGATTCTGTACTCTGAGGTTTAGTGAAAATATAGTGAGGTTTGATTTCAGAATCATAAATTTCAAAACCAGCAGCAATGATAATATCTTTTAATTGCTTTTCCCACACCATTTCCATCTCTGATCTCGGTAGAAATATAGTAGCTGTGTTTTCTTCTACTTTGATGAGTTCAGCAGGTGTAGCATAGAAATCATACATAGATCGTGTCAATCTTTCTTGAGCAAATTCTAAAATACGATTCCAAAATTGCTTTTCTTTCAACTATTTTTCCTCCTTTACTATGATTTTAGTAGTTTAGTGCTAGAATTATTTTACCATAGATAGTAGGAATTTTCCACAGATTGTGGAAAAGAATCCACAATGTTAGTAGTATTTATCCACAGGTTGGGGATAAATAGCTCTTTCCTTGATTCAATAAGGTTTTTGATAAAAAAATTAGTGGATAAATTTGTGGGTTAAGAAAATAAAAGAACAGCCTTATTTCAGGCTGTTAATAATTCTATCGTATTCTTCTTGACTTGAAAAGGAGATAATAATCTTTCCAGTATCTTTTTTTGAAAGTTTAATTTCTACACTTAAACCGAGTAGTTTTTTTAATTTATCTTCTTCGTCTTTGATGAAAGAATCACTTTTTTTTTGCTTCTTTTGTTTTTTCTCTGTAAGAAGTTCTTCTAACTTTCTCACAGAAATATCTTCATTTTTGATTAGTTGGAAGAAATAGTCTTGCTGCTCTTTATCTAAACCAACTAGTGAACGTGCATGCGCTTGAGAAATTTTTCCATTTTCTACTTCAGTTAAGATATATTCTGGTAGGGAAAGTAAACGAATAAAATTAGTGATATAAGGACGAGATTTCCCCATTTTATCCGCTATCTCAGTGTGAGTAAATCCTTTTTCTACTAAAGATTCGTAGGCGCGTGCTTCTTCAACAGGATTTAAATTTTCTCTCTGCAAATTCTCAATGATAGACTGAATTATCATTTCCTGATCTGAGAGGTGTTTTACAACGGCTGGAATAGAAGTAAGACCAGCTAAGAGAGAAGCCCGATATCGTCTCTCTCCTGCAAGGATTTCATAACCAATTACAGGAGATTGACGAACGATGATTGGTTGGATGAGCCCATTTTCTTTGATTGACTGAGCCAATTCCTTTAATTTTTCTACATCAAATTCTTTCCGAGGTTGGTAAGGATTCTTTTGTATTTCAGAGATAGAAATCATTTCAAATTTTTCCATGATTCTACACTAACATATCTTTTACTTTCTGTAAAGTTTTCTTTACACTGATGTCAATTAAGACTCTAAATCACCAGAATTCTTATCTAGTTTAATTGAGGTTGTTTCCTCCTTACCATTACGGTAGTAGGTTACTTTGATAGTATCTCCGATAGCATGATTGTAAAGAGCATGTTGTAGGTCTGTTGATGAGGTAATCTCTTTGTCGTCAACTTTGGTAATGACATCGTATTTTTGAAGATGTCCATTTGCTGGCATATTGTTTTGAACAGATCGAACAACTACACCTGAAGTAAGGCCACTTGGAATGTTAAGTTTTCTAAGATCACTAGCTCCAACATTTGACAGATTGACCATTTGAATTCCAAGAGCAGGACGAGTCACTTTACCATTACTTTCAAGCTGTTTAATGATATTTTGTGCATCGTTTGAAGGAATTGCAAAACCAAGACCTTCTACAGATGTCCCACCATTACTTGCAATTTTACTTGATGTAATACCAATTACTTGTCCTTGAATGTTTACAAGTGGACCACCAGAGTTACCAGGGTTAATGGCTGTATCTGTTTGAATGGCTTTTGTTGAAATAGCTTGACCGTCTTCAGATTTTAGAGAAACATTTCGATTAAGACTTGAAATAATCCCTTGTGTAACTGTATTAGCATATTCTGAACCTAGAGGACTACCGATAGCAATCGCTGTTTCTCCAACACTAAGTTGACTTGAATCCCCAAATTCTGCGACTGTTGTAACTTTTTCTGAAGAAATTTTAACGACAGCAATATCAGAGAAGGTATCAGATCCGACAATTTCACCAGGAACCTTGGTACCATCAGCTAAGCGTATATCAACTTTTGAAGCTCCATTGATAACGTGAGTATTAGTTACAAGATAGGCATCTTTATCATCCTTTTTATAGATAACACCTGATCCCTCACTTGCGATTTGTTGATTGTCTGAATCAGAATTAGTGTCGTCAGCATTAAATACACTACTTTGTCTACTGCTAGAAGAAGAATAAGTAATGATTGAGACAACAGCATCCTTAACTTTATTTACTGCTTGAGTGGTTGAATTTTCATTCTTATAGGATGTTTGAGTGACAGTGCCAGAATTATTATTTGTAGCTTGATTTCCTTGTTTTTGATAAAGTTGTAATGTTACGAAACTTCCTAAGGCACCACTTAAAAATCCGATTAGAATGATTGCTAGAACTTTAACTCCTTTTTTGTAAAATTTTTGTAAGTGTTTCATAAACGCCTCCGTTTGTTATTTATTTACTCAGATTATAAACCTATTAACTTAATCCAAACTTAAAAGCTTAAAGTTTTACACAAGTTGTGGATAACTCGCTTTATTCTGTGAATTCACTTGTATTTTTGAATGATTTTTGTGTGTATAAGATGTGAAATGAAGTGTGGATATGATAGAATAGAAGAATGAAAATAAAAATTGTAACAGTAGGAAAATTAAAAGAAAAATACCTTAAAGATGGAATTGCTGAATATACCAAACGAATTTCACGTTTCGCCAAATTAGAAATGATTGAGCTCACTGATGAGAAGACACCTGACAAAGCCAGTGAATTAGAAAATCAAAAAATCTTGGAAACAGAAGGTGAAAGAATTCTTTCTAAGGTTGGAGAAAGAGACTTTGTCGTTGTTCTAGCCATTGAAGGAAAAACACTCTCCTCAGAGGAATTTAGTAAGCAACTAGAGCAAGCTTCTATCAAAGGATACTCAACGCTTACTTTTATCATTGGAGGAAGTTTGGGTCTAGCTCCTGTTGTAAAAAATAGGGCCAATCTTTCTGTCAGTTTTGGACGTCTGACATTACCACATCAGTTAATGAGATTGGTTTTAGTTGAACAAATTTACCGTGCTTTTACAATTCAACAGGGTTCTCCTTACCACAAATAGAAGATTGACTTAGCTCTTGTTTTTTGATAGAATGGTCATGTTAGGTCTCATAGCTCAGCTGGATAGAGCATTCGCCTTCTAAGCGAACGGTCGCAGGTTCGAATCCTGCTGGGATCAATTTTAGATGCGAAGCTGGGATTTATCCCAGCTTTTTTCTTAAAAAAGTGCGTTTCAGGTGCAAAAATGTACAGTTGGGAAGAATTTTTTCTTACATGGTCTTCATTTTGTATAATAGGTGTGTAAGTTAACTTACAAGAAAAAATAATACAGGAGATTTCATTATGAAAAATACAGAAAAGTTGGAACAATTTAAAGAAGTAACAGAGGCAGAATTGCAGGAGATTCGAGGTGGAGATAAAAGACTACCTTACTTTTTTAAACATCTTTTTTCAAATAGGACAAAGTAGTAATATTATAGGGTGATAGGATGAGTTTATTAGGATTTGGAATAGTTATTCTTCATATTTTTATTTTAACAATAAGCTATGAATTAATTTGTAAAGTAACTAAAAAAGAAAGATATTTATTTATAGCTTGTATATTTGTATATCAGTCTGTAGCTGAATTTTTCTTTGACTTTATTTCATTAGCTGGGTTAGGGATTGAAAAGTTTATATTTCCTTTTATTCTATATACTTCTATAGTAGTTTTAAAGAAGTATGATAAGCATAAAGGAATGTTTATCAGTTTACTATTGTCTTTATTATATCATAGTACACATACTTTTTTATCAGTAACCCTATCCTCTATAACAGGTGATGCTTTTGTGATAGAACATGAAGTGATGTTTTATTTAGGAGTACTATTACTAACATATTTTATTATTAAAAAAATTATTACTTATTTCCATTTAGAACTTACCTATTTTGATAAAGATTATCTGTATCCTTTTTTAAAAAAAGTAATAGTTGCTTTCTTTGGTTTACATATCTTATTGTTTATTTCAGATATAGTAAGTACAACTCATCATTTAAATAGTTTCGGAAGTATTTTATCAACCATTGTTTTTATTTGCTTGTTATTGATTTTCTTTGCAATGAATTCTCACAAGGTTCAAATTGAAAAAGAGATTGCTCTAAAACAAAAGAAATTTGAACAAAAACATTTACAGACTTATACTGATGAAATTGTGGAGTTATATAATGAAATTCGCGGTTTTCGTCATGACTATGCAGGGATGCTTGTTAGCATGCAAATGGCGATTGACAGTGGAGATTTACAAGAAATTAACAGGGTTTACAATGAAGTCTTAGTAAAAGCAAATCAGAAATTGAGGTCAGAAAAATATACTTACTTTGATTTAAATAATATAGAAGACTCTGCTTTACGAAGTTTAATTGCTCAATCGATTGTCTATGCACGAAAAAATGATGTAGAGTTTACATTGGAAGTAAAGGATATCATTACTAGACTGTCAATAGATTTACTTGATCTTGTTCGTATCATGAGCATTTTATTAAACAATGCTGTTGAAGGTGCTGCAGATAGTTATTTGAAACAAATGGAAGTTGCAGTCATTAAAATGGATTTTGAAACAGTTATAGTTATCCAGAATTCATGCAAAATCACTATGACGCCTTCAGAGGATTTATTTGCCTTAGGTTTCTCTACCAAGGGAAGAAATAGAGGTCTAGGACTTAATAATGTCAAGGAGATTTTAGATAAGTATGACAACATTATTTTAGAAACAGAGATGGAAGACAACACATTTAGACAAATTATTAGATTTAAGAGGGAATTCGAATGAAAGTATTAATTTTAGAAGATGTTATTGAACATCAAGTGAGACTAGAGAGAATATTAAATGAAATCTCGGAAGAATCGAATATTCCTATTTCATATAAGACAACAGGAAAAGTTCGTGAGTTTAAGGAATATATCGAAAATGATGAAGTAAACCAGCTTTATTTCCTAGATATCGATATTCATGGAATCGAGAAAAAAGGCTTTGAAGTGGCTCAGTTTATCCGTCATCACAATCCTTATGCTATTATTGTCTTTATTACCAGTCGATCTGAATTTGCTACCTTAACTTACAAATACCAGGTATCAGCTCTAGATTTTGTAGACAAAGACATCAATGATGAATTGTTCAAAAAACGTATCGAGCAGAGTATTTTTTACACTAAGAGTATGCTGCTTGAAAACGAAGATGTTGTAGACTATTTTGATTACAACTATAAGGGAAATGATTTGAAAATTCCTTACCATGACATTTTGTATATCGAAACCACAGGAGTTTCTCATAAACTTCGGATTATTGGTAAGAATTTTGCTAAAGAATTCTATGGAACTATGACAGATATTCAGGAAAAGGACAAACATACCCAGCGATTTTATTGCTCCCATAAATCTTTCCTTGTCAATGTGGGAAATGTGAGAGAAATTGATCGAAAGAATTTAGAAGTTGTCTTTTATGAAGATCATCGTTGCCCGATTACCCGTTTGAAAGTTCGCAAACTAAAAGATATTCTAGAGAAAAAATCTAAAAAGTGATTGACAATTAGTAAGAAATTGATATAATGGTTATATCTGCTACAGATAGATGGTCCGTTGGTCAAGGGGTTAAGACACCGCCTTTTCACGGCGGTAACACGGGTTCGAATCCCGTACGGACTATTTTATCCGCCATAGCTCAGTTGGTAGTAGCGCATGACTGTTAATCATGATGTCGTAGGTTCGAGTCCTACTGGCGGAGTCAGATAAAAAAAAGAACACCAATGGTGTTCTTTTTTAGTTGACATCACCTAACATTTTCATAAGGAAGTCTGTCATTTCTTGCGGACTTTCTTTTTTTCCGTGAGCAATCCAAGTCTGGCAAACACCAAATAGGGCATTTGTTAGATAAATACTGCTGTATTCTAATTCTATTGGAGTGAGTTGTAATTTCATAAAGCGTTTCTGAAGGTCGGTGCTAAGCATAATGTGAAGCTTATTTCTCAAGAAATTTTGGATTTCTTTTGTCCCATTTTCAGATAAGAGTGCAGCCAAGAGTGGCTCAGACTCTAAATATTCAAATACTTCTAAAATAGCATCTCTTTTGTGATGAGCATGTTTTTGGAAAATATACTCAAAGGTATGAAATAGCTTACTTTGGTAGAGTTCAATCATATCATACTTATCCTTGTAGTGAGTGTAAAAGCTGGAACGACTAATTCCGGCTTTTTCTGCTAACTTGACAGTAGAAATTTGATCAAAGGGCTGGTCCATCAATAATTGAACCATGGCATTTTCGATAATTCGTTTTGTTTTTAAACGTTTGTTACTTTCTTTCATAATTCCTCCTTGTAAACAAAATAGACTATGTGTCTAAAAAAATATTTTTTACCTTGTAATTTAGATTTTTTGATGTATAATCTATTATATCAAAATTTTAGACAATATGTGTAAAAAAGGAGGAAACATGTTTAAAGAATGGAAAGCAATATTTAAAAAACCGACCTTTATCATTGTAATGATAGGGATTTCTCTCATTCCAGCTTTATACAACATTATATTTTTATCGTCCATGTGGGATCCATATGGTCAAGTATCGGAGTTACCTGTGGCAGTTGTCAATAAAGATAAGGAAGCTTCTTATAATGGACAGACAATGAGAATTGGTGAAGACATGGTGTCTAATTTAAAAGAAAATAAGGCTTTAGATTTTCACTTTGTTAATGAAGAGGAAGGGGAAAAAGGGCTAGAAGATGGTGACTACTACATGGTAGTGACTTTACCAAGTGATCTATCTGAAAAAGCTACTTCTATCCTAACGAATCATCCTGAACAGATGCAGATTGATTATCAGACGTCAAGTGGGCATAGCTTTATTGCAAGTAAGATGAGTGATTCTGCAATGACACAATTAAAACAAACCGTCTCTACTAATGTTACTGAAACGTACACTAAGGCTTTATTTCAAAAAATGAATGATTTGAAGTCTGGAATAAATAAGGCAGCTGAAGGAAGTGAACAATTGGCTAATGGAGCCGATCAGTTGGTAACGGGAAGTCAAACATTGACGACAAATCTTAATACTCTAGCTAACTCAAGTGTAACTTTTTCAAATGGAGCGGATCAATTTACAAAAGGCTTATCTAGCTATGTGTCTGCTATAGAGCAATTACATATTGGTTTAGGAACTTTTAATAATGGTTTACAAAGTTATACAAATGCTGTCTCACAAGTTGACACTGGACTTGGTCAATTATCTTCAAAAACTCCTGAGTTGGTGACAGGTGTAAATCAGCTAAATACAGGTATAAAGTCCTATACAGGTGGCGTTTCACAACTGGATACAGGTCTCAATCAATTTTCAGTTGGTGTAAATGCTTATACAAGTAGTGTGAAAGAACTTTCTAACGGAACAAGTCAATTATCCAACCAATCAGATACACTAAGGGATGGAATGGAGCAATTAAATACTGGTATTAAAGAAATTTCAAGCCAATTAGAGTCCTCATCTCAACAAAGTGAAGAAATAGCGCAATTGGCAACAAGCTTAGGAGAACTAAATAAAACACTACAAGCTCTTACAATATCAGATAATACTCAACTGAAAAGTACATTGTCAGAAGCTTTGCCAAATCTAACAACTCTTGCTCAGGATATTGTGACCAAAAGTCAGACAGAACAAGAGAAAACTATTGCTAACCTTCAATCAACAGCTACTTATCAATCTCTTACAGAGGAACAAAAGAAAGAACTGACAGAAGCTATTTCTAAAAATTCTAATTCTACTATTGAGTCAGCAAAAACAATTTTAACGACAGTAGGAGGATTAAAAGAAAGTATAGAGAATTCAGAACAACAAGTATCTAATCTATCTGATGTGCAGACGAAAGCAAATCAACTCTTACCTGCAGCATCTAGCTCCTTGACAACCTTGTCAAATGGATTTACAACATTACAAACTTCTGTAAATAATCAGTTAGTTCCTGGAAGTCAGTCAATTGAAAAAGGTGTTGTAAACTATACTAAAGGACTGGATACTATTTCTATTGGTGCTAATCAACTAAGTGAAAAGAATACAAGTTTAACAACTAGTCTAGATAAATTAGTTTCTGGATCAAGTAAGTTGACAGAAAATACATCAACCTTGACAGCTGGAGTAGATGCGTTAGCTGGAAAAGCTCCAGAATTAGTATCAGGTATAGAAAGTTTGTCATCTGGTTCTGCTCAATTGAATAATAAGAGTCCAGAGCTGATAGCAGGTATTACTAAATTACAATTTGGCTCTGGTCAATTAACAGACAAATCAACACAGTTACTTTCTGCAGCATCCCAACTAGGAAGTGGCGCTATGAAGATTGCAGATGGTGCTGGAAAACTAGCAACTGGTGGAACAACCTTAACCTCTGGGCTTGAAGATTTACAGACAGGAGTTGATTCATTAGGACAAGGATTAGGCAATGCTAATAATCAACTCAAATCAGCTTCAACAGAATCTAAAAATGCAGAAACATTATCTGAACCTCTAGTTCTTTCAAAAACAGACAACGACCAAGTTCCTGTGAATGGGATTGCCATGGCTCCTTATATGATATCAGTTGCTCTTTTTGTTGCTGCTATATCTACCAATATGATTTTTGCTAAGTTGCCTTCTGGACGTCATCCAGAGAGCCGTTGGGCTTGGTTGAAGTCTCGTTCTGAAATAAATGGGATTATAGCTGTCTTAGCAGGTGTTTTAGTTTATGGAGGTGTCCATCTTATTGGATTGACTGCGAACCATGAGATGAGGACCTTGATTCTAATTATAATCACAAGTTTAGCTTTCATGTCTATGGTGACAGCTTTAACAACTTGGAATAGCCGTATTGGAGCTTTCTTCTCTCTTATTTTACTTTTATTACAGTTAGCATCAAGTGCAGGGACCTATCCCCTTGCTTTGACAAATGATTTCTTCAAAGGTGTCAATCCTTGGTTACCAATGAGTTATTCTGTATCAGGCTTACGACAAACAATCTCTATGACAGGAAATATTCATCATCAAGTGATTTTCCTTATTATAACTCTAGCTTTCTTTACTGCTTTAGGTATGCTAGCTTACCAACCTAAGAAAATGGAAGAAGATTAAAAAGATTGGCCAAGAAATTGGTCAATCTTTTTCTGTCTTAGATAAATTTCGTCTGTGATTATAGATCCAAAAAAGAAGAAGGGCAGTTAGTGAGCAGGCTGCTCCAATAACAAAACCATTGGGGATAAAGGAAAGTGTAATGGTGCCTTTTCCTTTTGGAACATCAACTTTCATAAAACCAGTCTGAGCCTGCTTGATTTCAAGTTTTTTCCCATCTTGGTATGCAGACCAACCTTTGTCATAAGGAATAGTGAAGAAAATAGAGGTATCTTGTTTGACTTCATATGTAGCAAAGACTTTATTTTTAGAGGTGGATACTTCTACAGGTTGTTCTTTAATCTTTTGGATTGCTTCAGTAAGAGCCTGAGTATCTAAATGATAGAAGGTTGGAGATTCAAATGACACCTGAGAATTTCCAGGGAAACTAACACTGATATTGAAAGTTTGTTGTTTTTCAGTATAACCCAAATTAAAGAAATTAAATGCATTGTCAGTTGTAAAAGTCTTCTTTTCTCCATTGACAATGATGTCAACTTTCTTTTGCTTATCGTTTGTAAAATGAAGATTTGAAAAAGAGAGATAGACTTGACTATTTTGAGGAACCTCAATTTGATAATCAATCTTTGCATCTTCATTAGCAGAACCTGTGATGCTGGTTAAACCATCTGAAGTATCTGTTTTATCAGATGCTATTTGGGAGAAGTAATCTAAGTTGAGATTAGCAAGCTGGTTTATAAATAAAGCCTGATTATCTAGAGTGTGATTGTTAAAGTTTACATCTGTGTAAATAGATTGAGTGGCAAAGGCAATGGGTAAAGAGAGTTGATTTTTATATAAGGTTAAATGATCCTTTTGATAAATCTCTTGAAAGCCATACTTATCAAGTGAAGTTTCAGAAATATTGTACTGGATTCCAAATAAACTGTCTGCTAAAAGACTGTTATTTGCATAACGGAGATTGAGGTTGGTTCCAGAGGATTTGAATCCCAGTTTATCCAAACTAGTGCTAGCTGAGCGATTTCGTACAGACGAAAATTGAGAGATTCCATTGTAGTTAAATTTCATACTGTCATTTCCAGTCTGAATTTGCAGTTTTTCAGTACGTGTAAATGGATTGTCAACTTGGTTTAGAATGGATTCCATAGCGGTGATATCTCTATTATAGGCACTACGAGAAGCAAAGGCCCATTCTTTAGCTATTCCTTCCATTTGAGATGATGCATTTAAGCTTATCTCAGCTGTTATAAATAAAGACAAAAGGATTGCAAATAGATTTACAGAGATAAATTTTCTAATGACTGCAAGAAGTAAAAGAGCATAAACTAGTAAAAATTCAAGAGTGAGTAGGATATTCAAATCAGTTAAAAAAGAATAGTGTGATTTAAAATAGACAGTGGCCAAAAATCCTGTTAGTACAAGAAAAAGTGAGACAAATAGATTCCATAGCTTCAGTTCTTTCAGACGATTTAAGACTTCTGCTGCAGTATAAATTAACAGAGTGGAAAAAATCCAAGCATAGCGATGCAAAAACATATTTGGGGTATGCATCCCTTGCCAAAATAAATCAAGTGCCTCTATGTAAAAGCTTGTTATTAAAAAAGTAAAAAAAATTGCATAGATAAGTTTCACGTGAAACTTAATGGATTTTATTGTGAAAAATAGAATGGTCAAAATAAAGGGAAGCAATCCAACAAAAATCATTGGTATAGATCCATACTTAGTTGTATCAAAAGATCCAATGAATTGTTTTGCGAAAATATCCAGATACCAGCTACTGTCTGTTTTTAATTTTGTGATGGCAGTTAACTTCTCCCCATGAGTTTGTAAATCAAACAGTGTAGGAAGAGTCATAATCAAACTAACCATTCCTGCTAAAAAGGAGGTAACAACAAAATCAAGAAAAGATGATTTTCGAGTTTTAAAGTCCCAAGAAATTTGGCAGAGATACCAGAAAATAAGAAACAATGCTGTCATATACCCAAAATAATAATTTTGAATAAATAAGATTGACAAACTTGTAAAGTATAGTAGGCGCTTCTTTTGTGTTATAAGTAGGTGTAAACCAGTTATAATGAAAGGAATCAAGATAAAAACATCTAGCCAGGTTTTTATCTCTAACTGACTGACAGTGAAGCTCATTAAAGCATAGGAAGTAGATAAGGCAAGTTTTAAAAATTTTGGGATATCTTTAAATAATCTATTTAGACTAAAGAAGGTTGACAGACCAATCAATCCAAATTTTAAGAGAGTGGTTAGATAGACAGCATCTGGCATATTCGACAGATTAAAAAAGTAAACTAGGGGTGAAAGAAAACTACCCAAGTAATAACTAGATAGAGCATAGA
Organism: Streptococcus sp. SO2; assembly: GCF_030440025.1. The sequence goes on along the minus strand of NZ_JAQFJH010000003.1, from coordinate 217,360 downwards.
AATTCAGTCCGAGGCCACTTGTAAAGGTGTAAAACAAACTACCATTTCCATGCAGAATATTTCGTAAAGCTACATCAAAAATAACGTATTGATGGAAACCGTCTCCTAATAGTGGAGATGCATCGCTATTCCAGTAGATACCTTGAGTTAGGTATACTCCAGTCATAATTACTAAAGGGATGATGAAAGAAATAAAATAGGTCCAATATGTTTTAAAAAATGATTTCATGTTACCTCGCAGAATGATAGAAAACTCAGTTGGTTACCCCAACTGAGTTTTGAAGTCTTATTAGTCTTTCCAAAGTTCTTTAACTTTTGCTTGTACTTCTGCATTTTCTAGGAATTCATCGTAGGTTTCATCAATACGATCAATGACACCATTCTTAGACAAAACAATAATATGGTTTGCTAAGGTTTGAATGAACTCGTGATCATGACTAGCAAAGATAATTGATTCTTTAAAGTTTTTCAATCCATCGTTCAAGCTTGAGATAGATTCCAAGTCCAAGTGATTTGTTGGATCATCAAGTACAAGGACATTTGATTTCAAGAGCATGAGTTTTGAAAGCATGACACGTACTTTTTCTCCCCCTGACAAGACGTTTACAGGTTTGTTAACCTCATCTCCAGAAAAGAGCATACGACCGAGGAAACCACGTAGGAAGGTATTGTCATCTTCTTCTTTACTTGCAAATTGACGCAACCAGTCAAGGATTGACTCTCCTCCTGCAAAATCAGCCGAGTTGTCTTTTGGCAAGTAAGAACGGCTAGTAGTAACTCCCCACTTGACGGTTCCTTCATAGTTGATGTCACCCATAATTGCACGAATTAATGCAGTCGTTTGGATGTCATTTTGTCCAATAAGAGCTGTCTTATCACCTGGACGCAAGATGAAACTAATATTGTCTAGGATAGTTTCGCCATCAATCTTTACAGTTAGATTTTCTACTGTCAAGAGATCATTACCAATCTCACGTTCTGCTTTAAAGTTGATAAATGGGTATTTACGACTAGATGGCACAATCTCTTCTAATTCAATCTTGTCAAGCATTTTTTTACGAGACGTTGCTTGTCTTGATTTAGAAGCATTAGCAGAGAAGCGAGCAACGAATTCTTGCAATTGCTTAATTTTTTCTTCTGCCTTAGCATTACGGTCTGCTAGCAATTTAGCAGCAAGCTCAGAAGATTCCTTCCAGAAGTCGTAGTTTCCGACATAGAGTTTGATTTTTCCAAAGTCAAGGTCGGCCATATGAGTACACACTTTGTTTAAGAAGTGACGGTCGTGGGATACTACGATAACGGTGTTATCAAAATCAATCAAGAAGTCTTCTAACCAAGTAATCGATTGGATATCTAAACCATTGGTTGGCTCGTCCAAAAGAAGAACATCAGGTTTACCAAATAAGGCTTTAGCAAGGAGAACCTTCACTTTTTCACCATTGGCTAATTCGCTCATGTTTTGATAGTGCAATTCTTCTGGAATGTTTAGGTTTTGAAGTAGTTGAGACGCTTCACTTTCTGCTTCCCAACCTCCAAGTTCAGCAAATTCACCTTCGAGTTCGGCTGCACGAACACCATCTTCATCTGAAAAATCTTCCTTCATGTAAATGGCGTCTTTTTCTTTCATGATGTTGTAAAGTTTTTCATTTCCCATAATAACGACATCAATAACTCGCTCATCTTCATAGTCAAAATGATTTTGACGGAGAACAGAGAGACGTTCATCTGGACCAAGAGAGATATGACCAGTTGTTGGCTCGAGATCACCAGCTAAGATTTTTAAGAATGTAGACTTCCCAGCACCATTAGCACCAATTAATCCGTATGTATTTCCTTCTGTAAATTTGATATTGACATCATCAAAAAGTTTGCGATCACTAAAACGTAGTGAAACATCAGATACTGTAAGCAATGTTTTTCTCCTATAATATGTAATATATTTATTCTACTAGAAAAGAGAGAAATATTCAAATTTTTGTTTGTCAATTTTATGTCAATTAAATTTACAGGTTTATTTACAAAGAGTTAGTCGTTTGATTTAAATAATTTTCTGTTATTTTAACAAAAAAATGCTATAATTGAAGAGACCATTTCGAAGGAGAAAAAAATGACGAAACCCATTATTTTAACAGGAGATCGCCCAACAGGAAAACTGCATATTGGACATTATGTTGGGAGTCTTAAAAATAGAGTATTACTGCAGGAAGAAGACAAGTATGAGATGTTTGTTTTTTTGGCGGACCAACAAGCATTGACAGATCACGCCAAAGATCCTCAAACGATTGTAGAATCGATTGGGAATGTTGCCTTAGATTACCTAGCAGTTGGATTAGATCCAAGTAAATCAACCATCTTTATTCAAAGTCAGATTCCAGAGTTAGCTGAACTGTCTATGTACTATATGAATTTGGTGTCACTAGCACGTTTAGAGCGCAATCCTACAGTGAAAACAGAGATCGCTCAGAAAGGGTTTGGAGAAAGTATTCCGACAGGATTTCTGGTTTATCCGATTGCGCAAGCAGCAGATATTACTGCCTTCAAGGCTAATTATGTTCCTGTTGGGACAGATCAGAAACCAATGATTGAGCAAACTCGTGAGATTGTTCGTTCCTTTAATCATGCTTATAATTGTGAGGTCTTGGTGGAGCCGGAAGGTATTTATCCAGAAAATGAGAGAGCAGGGCGTTTGCCAGGTCTAGATGGAAATGCTAAAATGTCTAAATCCCTTAATAATGGTATTTATCTAGCAGATGATGCGGATACGTTGCGTAAAAAAGTCATGAGCATGTATACTGATTCGGATCATATTCGAGTGGAGGATCCAGGTAAGATTGAAGGAAACATGGTTTTCCATTATCTAGATGTGTTTGGTCGTCCAGAAGATGCTCAAGAAATTGCGGATATGAAAGAACATTATCAACGTGGTGGTCTTGGTGATGTGAAGACGAAACGTTATCTACTTGAAATATTAGAACGCGAACTTGGTCCTATTCGTGAGCGCCGTATCGAATTTGCTAAGGATATGGGAGAAGTGTACAATATGCTTCAAAAAGGTAGTGAGAAAGCGCGTGAGGTTGCGGGGCAAACTCTATCTGAAGTTAAGGGAGCAATGGGACTAAATTATTTTAAATAATAGATAAAATATGAATCGTAAAACTATCTCTTCCATAGGATCACAGGGATAGTTTTTTTATGATTTCTACCATAAATATAATTGACAAATTTTCATAGAATGGTATGATAGATACAATACAAAAAGAGTCAAGCTCAAAAAGAAAGAAAAGAGGAAACTTGAATGTCTAATTGGGATACTAAATTTTTAAAAAAAGGTTTTACCTTTGATGATGTATTGCTCATTCCAGCAGAAAGTCATGTGTTGCCTAATGATGCAGATTTAACAACAAAATTGGCAGATAATCTGACTTTAAATATCCCAATTATAACAGCCGCCATGGATACAGTCACAGAAAGTCAAATGGCTATTGCCATTGCTCGTGCAGGTGGTCTTGGAGTAATCCATAAAAACATGTCTATTGCGCAACAGGCAGATGAAGTTCGCAAGGTAAAACGTTCTGAAAATGGTGTTATTATTGATCCATTCTTTTTGACTCCAGAACACACGATTGCTGAAGCAGATGAACTGATGGGACGTTACCGTATCAGTGGTGTTCCAGTTGTGGAGACACTTGAAAATCGTAAATTGGTTGGTATTCTAACAAACCGAGATCTTCGCTTTATTTCAGATTACAATCAGCCAATCTCAAACCATATGACCAGTGAAAATCTTGTTACTGCTCCTGTTGGTACAGACCTTGCAACAGCTGAAAGCATTCTTCAAGAACACCGTATTGAAAAACTTCCTTTGGTTGATGAAGAAGGTCGTCTTTCTGGCTTGATTACTATTAAAGATATCGAAAAAGTAATTGAATTTCCTAATGCAGCAAAAGATGAGTTTGGTCGTCTTCTAGTTGCTGGTGCGGTAGGTGTCACTTCAGATACATTTGAACGTGCAGAGGCTCTTTTTGAAGCAGGAGCGGATGCGATTGTAATTGATACTGCACATGGTCACTCTGCTGGTGTTCTACGTAAAATTGCTGAAATTCGTGCTCACTTCCCAGACCGCACTTTGATTGCGGGTAATATTGCCACTGCAGAAGGTGCGCGTGCTCTTTATGATGCAGGTGTAGATGTTGTCAAAGTCGGTATTGGACCAGGTTCTATCTGTACCACTCGTGTGATTGCAGGGGTTGGTGTCCCACAAGTGACAGCAATCTATGATGCAGCAGCAGTTGCGCGTGAATATGGAAAAACAATCATTGCTGATGGTGGAATCAAGTATTCTGGAGATATTGTAAAAGCCCTTGCTGCAGGTGGAAATGCGGTTATGCTTGGATCAATGTTCGCTGGAACAGACGAAGCACCAGGTGAAACGGAAATCTTCCAAGGACGTAAGTTTAAAACTTACCGTGGTATGGGATCAATCGCTGCAATGAAGAAAGGTTCAAGTGACCGTTACTTCCAAGGTTCTGTCAATGAAGCAAACAAACTTGTTCCAGAAGGAATTGAAGGACGTGTTGCCTATAAAGGTGCAGCAGCTGATATTGTCTTCCAAATGATTGGTGGTATTCGCTCTGGTATGGGTTACTGTGGTGCAGCTAACCTTAAAGAATTACACGACAACGCTCAATTTATTGAAATGTCTGGGGCTGGTCTAAAAGAAAGCCATCCTCATGATGTACAAATCACTAATGAGGCACCAAACTACTCTATGTAAGTAGTAAAAAAGAACTCCTGATTTTCAGGAGTTCTTTTTGTTTACAAAGTTGTCAATCTTGATTTACAGAAATTTTACCTTTTTGAATGTTGAAAATACTAAGGTTTTCTGGCAAGTTTTGTAAGTGGTCTAAACTTGTTGTTGTAATAAAGGTTTGGATAGATTGAGAAATGGTTTCTAGTAATTTTAGTTGCCGTGTATTGTCAAGTTCGCTCATAACATCATCGAGCAAGAGTATCGGAGACTCGTTGGTAATACTTTCCATTAGCTCGATCTCTGCTAGTTTGATAGAGAGAACAAGACTACGATGTTGACCTTGGCTTCCAAAACTAGCATCCATACCATTGATATAAAAAGAAATATCATCTCGATGAGGGCCAACTCCAGTATTCTTTTTAAATAAATCTCTGGATCTGCTTTTCTCCAAAGCAATTTTAAAAGAATTTGTTAGCTGTTCTTCATCAGTGAAGTTGACAGATGATTGATAAGATATTGACAACTCTTCCAATTTATTTGAAATTTCTAAGTGTTTTTTTTGACCAAATTTCTCTAAGTCTTTAATGAATTTTATCCGATGCTTTATAACGCGACAACCATACTCTATTAACTGATCATCTAAGACTGACAGAAATGTTTCATCAATCTTCTGGCTGGATTTTAGATAAGTATTTCTTTGCTTGAGTATGTGATTATAGTTTGACAAGTCTGACAAGTAGATTGGTTTAATTTGTCCTAGTTCGATGTCTATAAACTTTCGACGGACAGAGGGCGCTCCTTTAATTAGCTGGAGATCTTCAGGTGCGAAGAGGACAACATTCATATGTCCGATATAGTCTGATAGGCGAGCTTGTTTTAAGTGATTGACCTTAGTCACACGCCCTTTTGGCGTTAAATCAATTTCTAGAGGGATAGAGCTTGTTTTTTTCTGTAGCAAGCCAGAAAGATGGAGTTGCTCGTTATCAAAATGAATGAGATTTTTATCTGTACGAGTCCGATGACTACGTGTCAAGGCCAAGAAATAGATTGCTTCTAGAATATTGGTTTTTCCTTGTGCATTTTGACCTAGAAAGACATTTAATTTTGGATTGAAATCAATTTTTGCCTCTTTGTAGTTTCGAAAGGTTTTAATTGTTAAATGTTGGAGCCACATGGTTATCTTCCTGGAAAACGTGGAGCTTGTTTGGTTTTAGGCGATGAAGAAGTTTTTTGTTTCTTGACACTTTTATTCATCTCTTTGACAAGTTTAGCAATTCGCTCTTTCTCAATCTTATCTGCTTGATACTCTTCTTGCTCTTTTAAACTTGGTTTTGTCAAGGTGATGTCAATCTTTAAATCAGGAATGTCAATCGTATCTCCAATACGGATTTTTTTCCCACGTCTATTTTCTAATTCACCATTAAAGTAAACTTGATGATCTATTAAAAAGGATTTGATAGCACCACCGCTTTGTATAATTCCAAGTTCTTTTAGGAGGGCTTGGAGCGTAATAAATTCTTCAAATAATTTGTATTCCATAATTCACCTCAATCTTTGGTATTATACCATATTTTCCTTGAAATAGCTGAAGGAAAGTTAGCTGAAATGAAAACGGTTTTACTCTTTAAAGCTATAAAGAGAACAAGAAAAATTTTGATTTTCGTGGTATAATAGAACTCTATATGTAAGGAGGTAAGGTATGGAGTTAGTGCCTGGAATTTCAGCACATTTTGTTCAATCCAAAAAGTTTAAAACAAATAAAATCACTATTCGTTTTACTGCTCCCTTATCTCTTGAGACAATAGCAGGACGTATGTTAAGTGCAAGTATGTTGGAGACGGCAAATCAAGCTTATCCAACATCACAAGCATTTCGCAGATATTTGGCTAGTTTATATGGAACAGATATTTCCACAAGTGCTTATCGTAGAGGACAAGCACATATTCTTGACTTAACATTTACCTACGTGCGGGATGAGTTTTTGAGTAAAAAAAATGTCTTGACTTCTCGAATTTTGGAATTAGTAAAACAGACTTTATTTTCCCCCTTAGTTCAAGATGGTGCTTTTGAGCCAGCCTTGTTTGAAATTGAAAGAAAACAGTTATTGACTAGTTTAGCTACTGATATGGATGATTCATTTTATTTTGCTCATAAGGAGTTAGATAGCTTGTTCTTCCATGATGAACGTCTTCAATTGAGATACAGTGATTTACGAAATAGCATTTCAAATGAGTCTCCGGAAAGTAGCTACACGTGCTTTCAAAATGCTCTGAAGAATGATCGTATTGATTTCTTTTTCTTAGGTGATTTCAACGAAGTAGAAATTACAGAATCACTGAAGTCATTACCCTTTACAGCTAGAGAGAACGGTGTCACTATCCAGTACCATCAATCTTATTCGAATGTTCTACGAGAAGGAATGGTTCAGAGGAATGTTGGGCAATCTATTTTAGAATTAGGCTATCATTCTCCTGTAAAATATGGTGATGATGAGCATTTGCCCATGCTTGTGATGAATGGTTTGTTGGGTGAATTTGCACATTCGAAACTTTTTACAAACGTTCGTGAAAATGCTGGAATAGCCTATACAGTCTCGAGTCAATTGGATTTGTTTAGTGGTCTGTTAAGGATGTATGCGGGTATTGATAGAGAAAATCGAAATCAGGCTAGAAAAATGATGAATCATCAATTGCTAGATCTGAAAAAGGGTAACTTTACAGATTTTGAACTTGAACAAACCAAGGAGATGATTCGACGATCTTTGTTGATGGCTCAAGATAATCAACAGACCCTATTTGAAAGAGTCTATTTGAATGCTCTATTGGGGAAATCAAGCTTTGACATTGATCGATTGGTGGCAAAATTAGAGAGTGTTGATAAAGAAGCGGTATGTAAAGCTGCCAACAGTTTGAAGCTACAAGCGATTTACTTTATGGAAGGAGTAGAATGACAAAGGTTACTTTTGAAGAAAAATACTATCCTGCTGTAAAGGAAACAGTCTACAAAACACAATTGTCAAATGGATTGACAGTTTCTTTACTCCCTAAACAAGATTTCAATGAGGTTTATGGGATTGTAACAGTTCAATTTGGTTCTGTAGATGCAACTTATACAAGCTTGGGAAAAGGTTTACGTCATCATCCAGCAGGAATTGCACATTTTCTTGAACATAAATTGTTTGAAAGAGAAAACTCCGAGGATATAATGGCTGCATTTACTCGATTAGGTGCGGACAGTAATGCCTTTACAAGCTTTACTAAGATCAGCTATCTTTTTTCAACAATTGACCATCTATTAGAAAATTTAGATTTGCTAGATGAGTTAGTCGGAGATGTTCATTTTACAGAAGAGTCTGTTTTGAGGGAACAGGATATTATCCAGCAAGAACGAGAAATGTACCAAGACGATCCAGACTCACGTTTGTTTTTTGCAACATTAGCCAACCTTTATCCTGATACTCCTTTAGCAACAGATATTGTTGGAAGTGAAAAATCAATTTCTGAGATTCAAGTTTCAAATTTAAAAGAGAACTTTACAGACTTTTACAAACCTGTCAACATGTCACTGTTTTTAGTTGGAAATATTGATGTAAAAGTTGTTGAGGAATACTTTTCAAAAAAGGAAAAGAAGACTTTAGAACAGTTTACGGTTTCAAAAGAGCAACTACCCTTGCAGCCTGTGAAGCAAACAGATAGTCTTCGGATGGAAGTTTCTTCACCTAAACTTGCTGTTGCGATTAGAGGTAATGGGCAAATAACAGAAACTGAGTCTTATCGTTACAATATTTTATTGAAATTACTATTTACGATGATGTTTGGTTGGACTTCTGATCGTTTTCAAAGGTTATATGAGTCTGGGAAGTTAGATGCGTCATTGTCACTTGAGGTTGAAGTCAACAGTCGCTTTCATTTTGTGATATTGACAATGGACACCAATGAGCCTGTTTCTCTCTCGCACCAATTTCGTAAAGCGATTCGTCAGTTTAGTAGTGATGCGGATATTACTGAGGAGCATTTGGATCTTGTTAAGAGTGAGATGTTTGGTGAGTTTTTCAGTAGCATGAACTCTTTGGAATTTATTGCAACTCAATACGATCCGATGGATCGTGGAGAAACAATTTTTGATTTTCCGAAAATTTTACAGGAAATTACTTTGGAGGATGTTCTAGAAGCTGGACATCGTTTGATTGATAATGGTGATCTAGTTGATTTTACAATCTTTCCAGCTTAAAAGATGACTAATACTAGAAAGAAGGAATGGTACGTATGAGAAAAAAAACAATTGGCGAGGTTCTACGTTTAGCCAGAATTAACCAGGGATTGAGTCTGGAAGAATTGCAGGAAAAAACTGAAATTCAGTTGCATTTTCTAGAAGCTATGGAGGCAGATGATTTTGATCAACTTCCTAGTACCTTCTATGCTCGTTCTTTTTTAAGAAAATATGCCTGGGCAGTAGAGTTAGATGAAAGAATTGTTTTGGATGCATATGATTCAGGCAGTATGATTACCTACGAAGAGGTAGATGTCGATGAAGAAGACTTATCTGGTCGCAGACGATCAAATAAGAAAAAAACGTCTTATCTCCCCTTGTTTTATTTCGTTCTATTTGCTTTGTCAATTTTAATTTTTGTCACTTACTATGTCTGGAACTACATCCAAACTCAGCCAAGTCCTTCTTCAGCTAATTATAGTGTTGTGAGCTCGACTAGTTCAACGACCTCATCTAGTTCATCTTCTACTAGTCAGACGTCTAGCTCGTCTTCTACTGCGGAATCAACTATTACCGTTTCAGGTGAAGGGAACCGCATTGAAGCTCGCTATAAAACGAGTAAGGAAACAGCTACGGTTCAGCTGACTGTTTCGGATGCAACTAGCTGGGTAAGTGTTTCAGGAAGTGACCTTGAAGGTGGTGTGACCTTGTCATCAGACAATAAAAACGCAAAAACAACAGTTTCAACTAAGAATCCTGTTACCATTACTTTAGGTGTAGTGAAGGGAGTTACTGTGACTGTGGACAATCAAACGATTGATACTTCGAAGCTGACAACTCAGACTGGAACTGTAACACTTACATTTACTACAGATTAAGGAAAAATCAATGAAAAAAGAACAAATTCCTAATGTATTAACTATTGGTAGAATTCTCTTTATACCTCTCTTTATTCTTATTTTGACTTTGGGCCATTCACAAGGAAGTCATTTGCTAGCAGCTATAATTTTTGCAGTTGCTAGTGTAACGGATTATCTTGATGGCTACCTTGCTCGTAAATGGAATGTAGTCAGCAATTTTGGAAAATTTGCTGATCCGATGGCTGATAAGCTGTTGGTTATGTCAGCTTTTATCATGTTGATTGAGTTAGGTATGGCTCCAGCTTGGGTTGTTGCTATTATCATCTGTCGTGAACTTGCGGTGACAGGCTTGCGTTTGTTGCTTGTTGAGACGGGAGGGACAGTTCTAGCAGCAGCGATGCCAGGGAAAATCAAGACCTTTAGTCAGATGTTTGCCATTATCTTTTTGCTCTTACATTGGAATTTAATTGGGCAACTGTTGCTTTATATAGCTTTATTTTTCACCATCTACTCTGGTTATGATTATTTCAAGGGTAGCGCTCATGTATTCAAAGGGACATTTGGTTCGAAATGAAATCGATTATTGAAGTAAAAGATCTGTCTTTTCGTTACAAGGAAGACCAGGATCATTATGATGTTAATAATGTCTCGTTTCACGTGAAACGGGGTGAATGGCTTTCGATTGTAGGTCATAATGGGAGTGGGAAATCGACAACTATCCGTTTGATTGATGGCTTGCTTGAAGCAGATTCTGGGGAAATCTGGATAGATGGGCAATTGCTGTCCTCTGAGAATGTTTGGGACTTACGCCGTCAAATTGGTATGGTTTTTCAAAATCCAGATAACCAATTTGTGGGGGCGACTGTTGAAGATGATGTTGCCTTCGGTCTAGAAAATCAGGGACTTCCTCGTGAAGAAATGAAGAAGAGAGTGGCTGATTCTTTGGAGTTGGTAGGGATGCTGGACTTTAAGAAGAGAGAACCAGCTCGTTTATCTGGTGGACAAAAACAGCGGGTGGCCATTGCAGGAGTTGTTGCCTTGAGGCCAACTATTTTAATTCTGGATGAGGCTACAAGTATGTTGGATCCCGAGGGACGACGAGAACTGATTCAGACAGTTCAAGAGATTCGAAAAGACCACCAGATGACAGTCGTCTCCATTACACATGACTTAGAAGAAGTTGCGATGAGTGATCGTGTCTTGGTCATGAAAAAAGGCCAAGTGGAGTCAACCAGCAGCCCAAGAGAACTTTTTTCTCGGGACGACCTTGACCAGATAGGGTTAGATGAGCCTTTTACTAATCAATTGAGAAAATCTTTGAGAGAGACTGGTTATCAGTTGCCGGATGGCTATTTGACAGAAGGAGAGCTAGAGGACAAGTTATGGGAATTACTCTAGAAAATGTGAGCTTTACCTATCAAGAGGGGACTCCCCTATCTTCATCAGCCTTGACTGATGTTTCTTTGACGATTGAGGATGGTTCCTATACAGCTTTAGTAGGGCACACAGGTAGTGGGAAATCAACGATTTTACAGCTTTTAAATGGCCTATTGGTACCAAGTAAAGGTTCTGTTCGAGTTTTCGATACCGTCATTACCCCTACATCAACCAATAAAGAAATTCGCCAGATTCGAAAGCAGGTTGGTCTAGTGTTTCAATTTGCTGAAAATCAGATTTTCGAAGAGACTGTTTTGAAAGATGTTGCATTTGGACCGCAAAATTTTGGAGTTTCTGAGGAAGAGGCCAAGAAAATTGCGCGTGAAAAGTTAGCCTTGGTAGGCATCGATGAGTCACTCTTTGAGCGCAGTCCTTTTGAACTTTCGGGTGGTCAGATGAGACGTGTGGCTATAGCAGGTATGCTAGCCATGGAGCCAACTGTCTTGGTTTTGGATGAGCCTACAGCTGGACTAGATCCTCTGGGCAGAAAAGAACTGATGACCTTGTTTAAAAAACTCCACCTTTCTGGAATGACAATCGTTCTGGTAACGCATTTGATGGATGACGTAGCTACGTATGCTGATCAGGTCTATGTTATGGAAAAGGGACGTTTGGTCAAAAGTGGTAAACCGAGCGAAGTTTTCCAAGATGTAGCCTCTATGGAAAAGGTGCAGTTAGGTGTACCTAAAATCACAGCCTTTTGTAAACGTTTGGCAGATAGAGGTGTAGCTTTTAAAAAACTGCCAATCAAGATAGAGGAGTTTAAGGAGTCGCTAAATGGATAGTATGATTTTAGGGCGTTATATACCGGGGGATTCCATCATTCATCGCTTGGATCCCCGTAGCAAATTGCTTGCCATGATTCTGCTGATTTTGATTGTATTTTGGGCCAATAATCCTCTCACCAATCTCATTTTGTTTATAGCGACAGGTATATTTATCGCATTATCAGGCGTTTCCCTTTCATTTTTCATTCAGGGATTAAAATCCATGTTCTTCTTGATCGCCTTTACGACTCTTTTTCAGCTCTTTTTCATTTCAAGTGGAAATGTCCTATTTGAGTTTTCTTTTATAAGAATAACGGATTATGCTTTGCAACAAGCAGGAATCATTTTCTGTCGTTTTGTGTTGATTATTTTCTTTTCAACCTTGCTAACATTAACGACCATGCCTTTGAGTCTGGCAGCTGCAGTTGAAGCTCTTTTAGCACCGCTGAAACGCGTGAAAGTTCCCGTTCATGAAATTGGCCTCATGTTATCAATGAGTTTGCGTTTTGTTCCAACCTTGATGGATGACACGACGAGAATTATGAATGCTCAAAAAGCTCGTGGAGTTGACTTTGGCGAAGGTAGCATCGTTCAAAAAGTAAAGGCTATGATTCCAATTTTAATTCCTCTTTTTGCGACGAGCTTAAAGCGTGCAGATTCATTGGCAATAGCGATGGAAGCGCGTGGTTATCAGGGAGGAAAGGGTAGAAGTCAGTATAGACAATTGAGATGGAGTCAAAAGGATACACTGACAATTCTTGTGATTTTGGTACTGGGATGTTTCTTATTTTTCTTAAAATCTTAGCAGGTTTGTAGGATTGATAAGAAGCTCACAGTAGCAGGTTTTTAGTATAAAGGTAGGAATATGAACCGTTTTAAAAAATCAAAATATCTAATCATCGTTTTTGTCACAGTTCTGGCAGTTTCTGTACTATTAGTGACAACCTATTCAAGCGCTATTGTGACGAAACTAGGAGATGGGATTTCCTTGGTAGATAGAATTGTTCAAAAACCCTTTCAGTGGTTTGATACTTTCAAATCAGATTTGGGACATTTGACGCAGACTTACAATGAAAACGAAAGTCTAAAAAAACAGCTTTATCAACTAGAGGTGGAGTCTAATCAATCAGAAAGTTTAAAAAATGAAAATGAACAATTACGTCAGTTGCTGGATATGAAGTCAAAATTGCAGGCTACAAAAACCATTGCAGCAGATGTGATTATGCGGGCTCCAGTATCTTGGAAACAAGAGTTAACAATTGATGCGGGAAGTTCAAAAGGAGCTTCTGAAAATATGTTGGCCATTGCAAACGGGGGTTTGATTGGTAGTGTTTCAAAGGTGGAGGATCATTCAACAACGGTCAATCTATTGACAAACACCGAAAATTCAGACAAAATTTCTGTTAAAATCCTGCATGGTTCTACTGAAATTTACGGGATTATCGTTGGTTATGATAAGGAATCTGAACTGCTTAAAATTAGCCAATTAAACAGCAACAGCGACATTAGCGCGGGAGACAAGGTGACTACAGGGGGGCTCGGAAGCTTTAATGTTAAGGATATCCCTGTTGGAGAGGTTGTTGCTACAACACACAGCAGTGATTATCTAACAAAGGAAGTAACAGTCAAGTTAAGTGCTGACACCAAAAATCTTCATGTGGTAGAGTTAGTGGGGAATTAGCAATGAGACTGTTAAAACAAATTGGTATTTTCTTTTTACTCCCTTTTATCGTACTAATTGATGCACATATTGGACAATTAGCGGGATCCTTCTTCCCTCACTTTCATTTAGCAAGTCATTTTCTGTTTTTATTTCTCTTGTTTGAGACAATAGAGGTTTCAGAATATCTCTATCTAGCTTATTGCTGTATAGTGGGTTTGGTGTACGATATCTATTTTTTCCACTTGATAGGAATTGCGACGCTTCTATTTATCTTAATAGGTGCTTCACTCCATAAATTTAATAGTGTAATTTTGCTAAACCGTTGGACAAGAATGTTAACAATAGTTGTGATGAGTTTCCTATTTGATATGGGGAGCTATCTCCTTGCTCTTGCAATGGGGTTGACAGTAGAATCGATGTCAGTTTTCATCGTCTATAGTCTTGTCCCATCAATGATTTTAAACTTTTTATGGATGCTTGTTTTCCAATATATTTTTGAAAAATGTTATCTATAAGAAAGAAATAAAAATGTAACAAAGGCGTAATATTTATTATGTCTTTTTTTGGTATACTAGTAATGTCTTAAATAGAAGGAGTATCTACATAATATGAAGAAAAAAATCTTAGCGTCACTTTTGTTAAGTACAGTATTGGTTTCACAAGCGGCGGTATTAACAACTGTTCATGCTGAAACAACTGATGAAAAAATTGCTGCTCAAGATAGTAAGATTAGTAATTTGACATCTCAACAAAAAGAAGCTCAAAAACAAGTAGATGAAATCCAAACGCAAGTTACAGCTATCCAAACTCAACAAACAAACTTGGAAGCTGAAAACGAAACTCTACAAGCTGAATCTAAAAAACTTGAAGGAGAAATTACAGAGCTTTCTAAGAACATTGTTGCTCGTAATGAATCTTTGGAAAAACAAGCACGTAGCGCACAAACAAACGGTGCTGCAACTAGCTATATCAATACAATTGTAAACTCAAAATCAATTACGGAAGCTATTTCACGTGTTGCAGCCATGAGCGAGATTGTATCAGCTAACAACAAAATGTTGGAACAACAGAAAGCTGATAAGAAATCTATTGCTGAAAAACAGGTTGCAAATAATGAAGCAATCAACACTGTCATTGCGAACCAACAAACGCTTGCTGACGATGCACAAGCATTGACAACAAAACAAGCAGAGTTGAAAGTTGCTGAGTTAAACCTTGCTGCAGAGAAAGCTACTGCAGAAAGCGATAAAGCTACTTTGTTGGAACAAAAAGCAGCAGCAGAGGCAGAAGCAAAAGCAGCAGCTGAAGCAGAAGCGGCTTATAAAGCACGTCAAACAAGTCAACAACAATCAGTTGTTGCTTCTGGAAATACAACACTTTCAGATCAAGTGCAAGCGACTTCAAGCTCTTCATCAGATGATGATTCAAGCTACACTCCAGCACCTGCTCCAACTCCAACTAGACAGCGTCCAACATACAGTACAAATGCTTCAAGTTATCCAACTGGTGAATGTACTTGGGGAGCTAAGACATTAGCACCTTGGGCTGGAGATTACTGGGGTAACGGAGCGCAGTGGGCTACAAGTGCAGCAGCTGCAGGATTCCGTACTGGATCAACTCCACAAGTTGGTGCGATTGCATGTTGGAATGACGGTGGATATGGACACGTAGCGGTTGTTACAGCAGTTTCATCATCAACTAGCATTCAAGTATCAGAATCAAACTATGGTGGAGATCGTACAATCGGTAACAAGCGTGGATGGTTCAACCCAACTACAACTTCTGAAGGTTATGTTACTTACATCTATCCAAACTAATGAATGAAATAAAGAGGCTCGATTTGAGTCTCTTTTATTATTTTTTATCGGAAGCAAGGCCGAAATCTATCAAAACCACTTGAAAATATCGCTAAAATGTGGTAAAATGAAACTTGTCGTGTAAACGATAATACTCATTCTTGATGAATTGTAAAACTGTTGCCCTCGGGTCGTTTTGCAAGTTGAAGTCGAGGAGAGGAAAAAAACAAAAAGGAGAAATACTCATGGCAGTAATTTCAATGAAACAACTTCTTGAGGCTGGTGTACACTTTGGTCACCAAACTCGTCGCTGGAACCCTAAGATGGCTAAGTACATCTTCACTGAGCGTAACGGAATCCACGTTATCGACTTGCAACAAACTGTAAAATACGCTGACCAAGCATACGACTTTATGCGTGATGCGGCAGCTAACGATGCAGTTGTATTGTTTGTTGGTACTAAAAAACAAGCTGCTGACGCTGTTAAAGAAGAAGCAGAACGTTCAGGTCAATACTACATCAACCACCGTTGGTTGGGTGGAACTCTTACTAACTGGGGAACTATCCAAAAACGTATTGCTCGTTTGAAAGAAATCAAACGTATGGAAGAAGAAGGAATCTTCGACGTTCTTCCTAAGAAAGAAGTTGCACTTCTTAACAAACAACGTGCACGTCTTGAAAAATTCTTGGGTGGTATTGAAGACATGCCTCGTATCCCAGATGTAATGTACGTAGTTGACCCACATAAAGAACAAATCGCTGTTAAAGAAGCTAAAAAATTGGGTATCCCAGTTGTAGCGATGGTTGACACAAACACTGACCCAGACGATATCGATGTAATCATCCCAGCTAACGATGACGCTATCCGCGCTGTTAAATTGATCACAGCTAAATTGGCTGACGCTATCATCGAAGGACGTCAAGGTGAAGATGCAGCAGCAGTTGAAGCTGAATTTGCAGCTTCAGAAGCTCAAGCTGACTCAATCGAAGAAATCGTTGAAGTTGTAGAAGGCGACAACGCTTAATTCATATAAATAGTAATTACCTAGGAGGGCGGGGCCTAGCCCAGCTCTCCTATTTTTAAAAAATATAGGAGAATCAAAATGGCAGAAATTACAGCTAAACTTGTAAAAGAGTTGCGTGAAAAATCTGGTGCCGGTGTTATGGACGCTAAAAAAGCGCTTGTAGAAACAGACGGTGACATCGAAAAAGCGATCGAATTGCTTCGCGAAAAAGGTATGGCGAAGGCAGCTAAGAAAGCTGACCGTGTTGCTGCAGAAGGTTTGACTGGTGTATTTGTTAATGGTAACGTTGCAGCAGTAGTTGAAGTAAATGCTGAAACTGACTTCGTTGCGAAAAACGCTCAATTCGTTGACTTGGTAAACGCAACAGCTAAAGTAATTGCTGAAGGAAAACCAGCGAACAACGAAGAAGCTCTTGCTTTGACAATGCCTTCAGGTGAAACTCTTGAAGCTGCATATGTATCTGCAACAGCTACAATCGGTGAAAAAATCTCATTCCGTCGTTTTGCTTTGCTTGAAAAAACAGATGCGCAACACTTTGGAGCATACCAACACAATGGTGGACGTATCGGTGTTATCTCTGTTATTGAAGGTGGAGACGAAGCGCTTGCTAAACAAATCTCAATGCACATTGCTGCGATGAAACCAACAGTTCTTTCTTACAAAGAATTGGATGAGCAATTCGTTAAAGATGAGTTGGCACAATTGAATCACGTAATCGACCAAGATAATGAAAGCCGTGCAATGGTTGATAAACCAGCTCTTCCACACTTGAAGTATGGATCAAAAGCACAATTGACTGATGAAGTGATTGCTCAAGCTGAAGCTGATATCAAAGCTGAGTTGGCTGCAGAAGGCAAACCAGAAAAAATCTGGGACAAAATCATCCCAGGTAAAATGGACCGCTTCATGCTTGACAACACTAAAGTTGACCAAGCATACACACTTCTTGCACAAGTATACATCATGGATGACAGCAAGACAGTTGAAGCTTACCTTGAATCAGTAAATGCTTCAGTAGTTGAGTTCGCTCGCTTTGAAGTTGGTGAAGGTATTGAGAAAGCTGCAAACGACTTTGAAGCAGAAGTTGCAGCTACAATGGCAGCAGCCTTGAATAACTAATAGAAAAGGAAGCAAATTGCTTCCTTTTTCTTTTTGTCTAGAGAGTAGATTCTGTATGAGTAAACAAAAAGCCCTTTAATAAGGGCTAAGTGCATTTAGGAGGCTACACTTCAAATTCATAGAGTGCTGTAGACAAATAACGTTCGCCGTTATCTGGTGCTAAAGCAAGGACTTTCTTACCTGTACCTAATTTCTTGGCAACCTCAATTGCCCCGTAAATTGCTGCAGCTGAAGAAATCCCAACAAGGAAGCCTTCTTTTCCACCAATTTCACGTCCGAGTGCTAGAGCATCATCTGACGTTACGCGGACGATACCATCATAGGCCTTTGTATCAAGTGTTTCAGGAATAAATCCAGCTGAGATACCTTGAATTTTGTGAGGTCCTGGTTTTTCACCAGACAAGATAGCTGACTCGTCTGCCTCAACTGCATAAACTTGAATGTTTGAATTTGCTGCTTTAAGAGCGTGAGAAACACCTGAGATCGTTCCACCGGTGCCAACACCACCTACAAAAGCATCTAGTCCATCAGAACCGAAAGCAGCCAGTATTTCAGCTCCTGTTGTTCTTTCGTGTACTTCTGGATTAGCTGGATTATTAAATTGGAGTGGAAGGAAGCCGTCACGTTCAGCAGCGATTTCCTGAGCTTTAGCAATAGCCCCTTTCATTCCTTCGCTACCAGGAGTAAGAACGAGTTCAGCACCATAGGCTTGGATAATCTTACGTCGTTCCACACTCATCGTTTCAGGCATGACGATAACAACTTTATATCCTTTAGCGGCACCAACCCATGAAAGACCGATACCAGTGTTTCCACTCGTTGCTTCAACAATGGTAGCACCCGGTTTTAGAATACCATCTTGTTCCGCTTTTTCAATCATGCTAAGGGCAATACGGTCTTTTACTGACGAACCAGGGTTAAAAGCTTCTAGTTTAACATAGACATCTGCAGCACCCTCTGGAACAATGTTGTTAAGTTTAACAATCGGTGTTTGTCCAATAAGTTCAGTGATATTGTTATAAATAGCCATAGATATACCTCTTTGTATAAGATGATACTAGTATAACGCGCTTAAGGCTATTTGTAAAATATAGAAATCCTATCAAAGTGATAGGATTTTTTTATATCAAAGGTCTAAGTCATTAATTTTTAATCGATTGTGATAAGCCAATTCTAATAAATAGGTGTAAAGCGGAAGGGTGTCCGTTTTTTTAGGGAATTCAAATTTATGGAAACTCAGGTGATCATTGTGTGCTTTTAGAAAGATATTTTCTAAATAAGTGATTGTAATCTCACTATCATCTATACCTGCTCCAGCAGTTTCCATTTCAACGTTTACAATGTTCATCAAAAAGAGTGACTTAACAGACGTCTTGCGGCCAGTAGCACCTTGCTTATCTGTAAAAATAATACGGATATTTGTAAAGATGATTGAATCTCGAATAAGTTTATACCCGCTTTGAATTTCTTCATTCTCTAGTAGATATTGTCCATATTCTTTAATAAGAGTCTCTTTGTTTTCCTCGCTAAAGTTTCCAGCAAGTCCTTGAATAAATTTCCCAAAAGCCATAATTTCTCCTTCGTTTACACTAGGTTTACAGGGACTTCAACTTCTCGTAAACCTTGATCTGTTAAAGTAACCTTTCCATTAAAGAACTCAACAAGAGCAGCTTTGATCTTTTCTTTCTCTTCCTTATCAACATAGATCATTGTAGCAATTTGATCTGTAAAGTTTGTATCCAGCTCCATGAGATGATGCTCTTTAAGAAAGTTACTGTACTCTTGGTATTGAGCATAAGACATTTGAATGGCTATGCCAGCCTGCTCTTTGATTTCAATAATGCCAATTTCTTTAACAGCCAAAGCCACACTACCTGCATAAGCACGGATCAAACCACCAGCTCCTAGTTTGATGCCACCAAAGTAGCGGGTAACTACTACACAGACATTGGTAAGATTATGATTTTCTAAGACTCCGAGCATAGGGACTCCAGCAGTACCACTAGGCTCTCCATCATCACTCGTGCGCTTGATTTCACTGCGTTCCCCTATAATAAAAGCAGAGCAGTTATGGGTGGCTTTATAGTGTTCTTTTTTGATGGTAGTGATGAAGTCACGAGCCTCTTCTTCGCTATAAACACGCTTGACATGACAGATAAATCGAGATTTTTTGATTTCTTCTTGGACCTGCCCATCCTCTTTAATTGTTCTAAATTCCATGATTTAATTGTACTAAAAAAACACCTAAAGTGCTAGATTTTTGCGAATATTAAAGTATGAAAGTAAATCCAAATTACCTCGGTCGCTTGTTTACTGAGAAAGAATTAACTGAAGAAGAACGACAGGTAGCAGTGAAACTGTCAGCAATGAGAAAAGAGAAGGGGAAACTGTTTTGTCAACGTTGTAATAGTACGATTCTAGAAGAATGGTATTTGCCTATTGGTGCCTACTATTGTAGGGAGTGTTTGCTGATGAAGCGAGTCAGGAGTGATCAAGCCTTATACTATTTTTCGCAGGAAGATTTTCCTAAGCAAGATGTTCTCAAATGGTGTGGTCAGTTAACCCCTTTTCAGGAAAAGGTATCAGAGGGGTTGATTCGAGCAGTCGAAAAGAAAGAACCGACTTTAGTTCATGCTGTGACAGGAGCTGGAAAGACAGAGATGATCTATCAAGTTGTAGCTAAAGTGATTGATGATGGTGGTGCAGTTTGTTTGGCAAGTCCTCGAATTGATGTATGTTTAGAACTGTATAAGCGACTGCAGAATGACTTTGCTTGCGATATAGCGCTACTCCATGGCGAATCAGAGCCCTATTTTCGAACTCCCTTAGTAGTTGCAACAACTCATCAGTTATTAAAATTTTATCATGCTTTTGATTTGTTGATAGTGGATGAGGTAGATGCCTTTCCTTATGTTGACAACACTATGCTTTACTATGCTGTAAAGAATAGTGTAAAGGAGGATGGATTGAGGATATTCCTTACAGCAACTTCTACAGATGAGTTAGATAGGAAGGTTCGCACAGGAGAATTAAAACGACTAAGCTTGCCGAGACGGTTTCATGGAAATCCTTTGATTATTCCTAAACCAGTCTGGTTATCAGATTTTAATCGCTGTTTAGAGAAAAGTCAGTTGTCATCCAAGTTAAAGACCTACATTGAGAAACAGAGAAGAACAGGTTATCCTTTGCTAATTTTTACATCAGAGATTAAGAAAGGCGAAAAACTAAAAGAAATACTACAGGTGGATTTCCCGAATGAGAATATCGGTTTTGTATCTTCTGTGACAGAAGACCGGTTAGAGCAAGTGCAAGCTTTTCGCGATGGAGAGTTGACGATACTGATCAGTACGACAATATTGGAACGAGGAGTTACCTTCCCTTGTGTAGATGTTTTCGTAGTAGAAGCTAATCATCGTCTCTTTACCAAGTCTAGTTTGATTCAGATTGGAGGGCGAGTTGGACGCAGTATGGATAGACCAACTGGTGAGTTGCTCTTCTTTCATGATGGATTAAATGCTTCCATCAAAAAGGCAATCAAGGAAATCAAGCAGATGAACAAGGAGGCAGGGTTATGAACTGTTTACTATGTGACCAGACTACAAAGAGTGAACTGACTTTTAGCAGTCTCTTCCTTTTGAAGGATGACTACAGTTATCTTTGTTCAGATTGTGCTTCTAGTTTTGAGAAGATTGGCGAGAATTATTGCCCAAACTGTATGAAAACAGGAGTGTCAATTCAGTGTCAAGATTGTAAAATTTGGTGTAAAGAGGGAGTGCGGGTTGATCATAAGGCGATTTTTACCTATAATCAAGCTATGAAAGACTTTTTCAGTCGATATAAGTTTGATGGTGATTTTTTGCTTAGAAAAGTTTTTGCTTCCGTTCTTGCTGAAGAGTTGAAAAAGTATAGAGGTTATCAATTTGTTGTCATTCCCCTAAGTCCTGAAAGATTGCTTGAGAGGGGGTTTAACCAAGTCGAGGGTTTGGTTGAGGCAGCAGGCTTTTCTTTTAAAGATATATTAGGAAAAAGAGAAGAGAGTGCTAGTTCTTCTAAAAGCCGTTTGGAAAGGTTGGCTACTGAAATTCCATTTTTTATTAAAGATGGAATCTCACTTCCTAAGAAAATTTTGCTGATTGATGACATCTATACTACAGGGGCAACTGTGAATCGTGTGAAACGACTTTTGGAAGAATCAGGTGCTTTGGATGTTAAAACTTTTTCCCTTGTAAGATGAGGAAAAAATTTGCAAAATGAAAATGAAAGCGTTATAATATAGTTAGAAAAACAAAAATGTTTAGAAAGAAGGTACTTATATGATTAAATATAGTATCCGTGGTGAAAACCTAGAAGTAACAGAAGCAATTCGTGATTATGTAGTTTCTAAACTCGAAAAGATCGAAAAGTATTTTCAACCTGAGCAGGAGTTGGATGCACGTGTGAACTTGAAAGTTTACCGTGAAAAAACAGCAAAGGTTGAGGTAACAATTCCACTTGGATCTATCACTCTTCGTGCTGAAGATATTTCTCAAGATATGTATGGTTCTATCGATCTTGTAACAGATAAAATTGAACGTCAGATTCGTAAAAATAAAACTAAAATCGAACGTAAGAATAAAAGTAAAGTTGCGACAAGTCAACTCTTTACAGATGCTCTAGTTGAGGATGTAAATGTTGTGCAACCAAAAGTCGTTCGTTCAAAACAAATTGATTTGAAGCCAATGGATTTAGAAGAAGCCCTTCTTCAAATGGATTTATTGGGACATGATTTCTTTATCTATGTAGATGTAGAAGATCAAACAACTAATGTTTTGTATCGCCGTGAAGATGGTGAAGTCGGTTTGTTAGAAGTAAAAGAATCATAAAATAGAATGTTTAAAGTGGTTTACACCAGTGTAAACCACTTTTGTATTGCAATATTATAAAAGGTATAAATGGGGGCAGTTATGAAAGACGTGGTGATTGTTTCTGCAGTACGAACTCCAATAGGCTCCTTTGGAGGAGGTTTGAAGAATGTTTCAGCTGTTGATTTGGGAGCGTTGGTTATTAAGAGTGCTTTGGAAAAAGCCAATGTCAAACCAGAGCTAGTAGATGAAGTGATTATGGGGAATGTACTAGGCGCAGGTTTAGGGCAAAACGTAGCTCGTCAAATGAGCATACACGCAGGACTCCCTGAATTTACACCAGCCTTTACTATCAACAAGGTTTGTGGTTCCGGTTTGAAGGCCGTGCAGTTGGCTGCTCAAGCGATTCGATGTGGCGATGCAGATATTATTGTAGCTGGTGGTGCAGAAAACATGAGTCAGGCTCCATACGTATTGCCAAGTTTCCGTTGGGGTGGCCGTATGGGAGATTCGAAAGTGGTAGATACCATGATTAAGGACGGTTTGTCTGATGCCTTTAACGAATACCATATGGGAATTACAGCTGAAAATGTGGCTGAAGAATATGGCATCAGTCGAGAAGAGCAAGATGCTCTTGCTTTAGAGTCACAAAAACGAGCAGTTGCAGCTATAGAATCTGGACGCTTTAAAGAAGAGATTGTGCCAGTTGTCATTCCTCAACGCAAAGGCGATCCTATCGTTTTCGATACAGATGAATATCCTAGAAAAGATGCTAGCTTAGAGAGCCTGTCTAAGCTAGGTCCGGTTTTCAAAAAAGACGGTTCTGTCACAGCGGGAAATGCTTCAGGAATCAATGACGGGGCAGCAGCAACCCTAATCATGAGTGCTGAAAAAGCTGAAGAATTAGGACTTTCAGTGATTGCCCACATTCGTTCGTATGCAAGTGCAGGTTTGGATCCTAAGATGATGGGATGTGGACCGATTTATGCGACTCGCAAGGCTCTTGAAAAAGGCAATTTGACAGTCGAAGATCTCGACTTGATTGAGTCAAATGAAGCTTTTGCTGCCCAGGCTTGTGCAGTTGGTAAAACACTTGGTTTCAACACAGATATTGTCAACGTCAATGGTGGCGCCATTGCTCTTGGTCACCCAATTGGGGCTTCCGGTTGCCGTATCCTAGTAACGCTGGTACATGAGATGATGAAACGTGATGCTAAAACTGGCTTAGCAACTCTCTGTATCGGAGGAGGGATGGGGACTGCCCTTATCGTGGAACGCTAGGTGTTAGTGATCTGAACACGTGGGTAGGAGGGTGATGATTCCCTCCTCTTTTTGTGTCTGAAGTTAGAGAAATCAATCATGAAAGAAGGGCTTGCATCTTTTAAAAGGTCGCTTTTTAAGGGTTTTTATGATATAATAATGCGCAAGAGGTTTAGAATGAAAAAAAATAATTTAATCCCGTTTTCTGCAGTCTTGCTAGGACTTGCAACTTTCGGAATCTTAACTTTGCTGATTATTTTTTCACATAATCTTGCTGTAACAATCACTGTTTTGTTTTTATTTGTACTGCTTTATTTGCTTTTATTCGTTTGGCAAAAAAAACAGTATGAAAAGAGCGAAATTGAACAAATCCAATATGTAAATCACCAAGCCGAAAATAGCTTGAGTACTTTGCTTGATCAAATGCCGATGGGAGTCCTGAAATTAGACTTATCAAGCGGAGAAGTGGAATGGTTTAATCCCTATGCTGAGCTGATTTTAACTACTGAAGAAGGGGAAATTGATGTTGAGTTAATTCAAACCATCATCAAGGCTTCTGTTGGGAATCCAGGTTCGTATGCTACCTTAGGCGAAACACGATATGCTGTCCATATGGACAAGGCTTCAGGTGTTTTGTATTTCTTTGATGTTTCTGGAGAGTACGAAGCAACTGTCGAATTGGTAACTAGCCGTCCAGTCATTGGAGTCATCTCGGTAGATAACTATGATGATTTGGAGGATGCGACATCTGACTCCGATATCAGTCATATCAATAGCTTTGTAGCTAATTTTGTTTCAGAATTTGCTAGTAAGTATGCTATGTTCTCTCGCCGTGTGGGGATGGATCGTTTTTATGTATTCACAGATTACACAGTACTAGAGGAATTGATGAATGATAAATTCTCTGTTATTGATACTTTCCGAGAAGAATCAAAACAGAGGCAGCTAGCCCTAACTTTAAGTATGGGATTTTCTTATGGTGATGGAAACCATGAAGAGATAGGGAAAATTGCCTTGCTCAACTTGAACTTAGCAGAAGTTCGCGGTGGTGACCAGGTGGTGGTCAAGGAAAATAACGAAACCAAGAATCCTGTCTACTTTGGTGGAGGAACTGCTGCATCTATCAAACGTACTCGTACACGTACCAGAGCCATGATGACAGCCATTTCTGATAAGATTCGAAGTGTTGACCAAGTTTTTGTAGTCGGTCATAAAAATCTAGATATGGATGCTTTGGGCTCTGCTGTTGGTATGCAGTTGTTTGCAAGTAATATTATTGAGAACAGTTATGCTGTCTATGATGCAGACCATATGCCAGCAGATATCGAACGTGCTATTCAGTTCTTGAAGAAGGAAGATGTTACGAAGCTTTTATCTCTTACAGATGCGATGAAGTTAGTTACAAACCGTTCATTATTGATTCTGGTGGATCATTCCAAGACGGCTCTGACCTTGTCAAAAGATTTTTATGATTTGTTCACTCAAACTATTGTTATTGACCATCATAGACGTGATCAGGATTTCCCTGAGAATGCAGTCATCACCTATATTGAAAGTGGGGCAAGTAGTGCCAGTGAGTTGGTAACAGAATTGATTCAGTTCCAAAATTCTAAGAAGAATCGTTTGAGTCGTATGCAGGCCAGTGTTTTGATGGCTGGTATGATGCTGGATACCAAGAATTTCACATCTCGCGTGACGAGCCGAACCTTTGATGTGGCTAGCTATCTGAGAACACGGGGAAGTGACAGTATTGCTATCCAGGAGATTGCTGCGACAGATTTTGAAGAGTACCGTGAGGTAAATGAACTCATTTTACAAGGTCGTAAGTTAGGTTCAGATATCTTGATTGCCCAAGCTAGGGACTCAATGTCTTATGACACAGTTGTTATCAGTAAGGCTGCCGATGCTATGTTGGCTATGTCTGGTATTGAAGCCAGCTTCGTTCTAGCAAAAAATACACAAGGATTTATCTCTATCTCGGCTCGAAGTCGTAGTAAAATCAATGTGCAACGCATTATGGAAGAGCTGGGTGGCGGTGGTCACTTTAATCTAGCAGCTGCGCAAATCGAGGATATGAGTTTGTCGGAAGCAGGAGAAAAATTGACTCAACTAATCCTGGAAGAACTAAAGGAAAAGGAGAAAGAAGAATGAAAGTAATCTTTTTAGCAGATGTTAAAGGAAAAGGGAAGAAAGGCGAAATTAAGGAAGTACCAACTGGCTACGCTCAAAACTTCCTGATTAAAAAGAATTTGGCCAAGGAAGCAACTGCTCAAGCAGTGGGTGAGTTGCGTGGAAAACAAAAATCAGAAGAAAAGGCTCATGCTGAAATGATTGCTGAAGCAAAAGCCATCAAGGCTAAGCTTGAGGCAGAAGAAACAGTTGTAGAGTTTGTTGAAAAGGTTGGACCAGATGGCCGTACATTTGGTTCCATCACTAACAAGAAAATTGCAGAAGAATTGCAAAAGCAGTTTGGTATTAAGATTGACAAACGCAATATTCAAGTGCAAGCACCAATTCGAGCAGTAGGTTTGATTGATGTACCAGTGAAGATCTATCAAGATGTCACAAGTGTCATCAATCTTCGTGTAAAAGAAGGTTAAGTTTACAACCTCTTGACAAGATTGTAAAAGGAAGGAAAGTTGGATGGCAGAAGTAGAGGAACTGCGAGTTCAACCTCAGGATATTTTAGCAGAACAATCTGTTCTGGGGGCTATTTTTATAGATGAGAGTAAGCTCGTTTTTGTCCGAGAATACATTGATTCTCGTGACTTCTTTAAGTATGCTCATCGGTTGATTTTCCAAGCGATGGTAGATTTGTCGGATCGTGGGGAAGCGATTGATGCGACGACGGTTCGAACGATTTTGGATAGCCAAGGCGATCTCCAAAATATTGGTGGCTTGTCTTATCTTGTTGAAATTGTCAACTCTGTACCAACTTCAGCCAATGCAGAATATTACGCTAAAATTGTAGCCGAAAAGGCTATGCTTCGTCGCTTGATTTCCAAGTTGACAGAGTCTGTCAACCAAGCTTATGAGGCTTCTAAGCCTGCAGATGAAATCATCGCTCAGGCTGAAAAGGGACTCATTGATGTTAGCGAAAACGCCAATCGTAGTGGGTTCAAGAACATCCGAGATATTCTAAATATCAACTTTGGGAACCTAGAAGTTCGGTCACAACAAACTACGGATATCACTGGTATTGCAACGGGTTACCGTGATTTGGACCATATGACGACAGGTCTCCATGAGGAGGAATTAATTATTCTAGCGGCGCGACCAGCGGTTGGTAAGACGGCCTTTGCTTTGAACATTGCTCAGAACATTGGGACTAAGTTGGACAAGACGGTTGCCATCTTTTCACTGGAAATGGGTGCGGAAAGTCTAGTAGACCGTATGTTGGCGGCCGAAGGATTAGTGGAGTCCCATTCTATCCGTACAGGTCAATTGACTGATGAGGAATGGCAAAAGTATACCATTGCCCAAGGGAACCTAGCCAACGCGAGTATCTATATTGATGATACGCCAGGGATTCGGATCACGGAAATTCGCTCTCGCTCACGTAAACTGGCTCAAGAAACAGGCAATCTAGGCTTGATTTTGATCGACTACCTACAGCTTATCACAGGGACTGGTCGTGAGAACCGCCAACAAGAAGTCTCTGAAATTTCTCGTCAGTTGAAAATTCTAGCTAAAGAGCTAAAGGTTCCAGTCATTGCTCTTAGTCAGTTATCTCGTGGAGTGGAACAGCGTCAGGATAAGAGACCTGTCTTGTCTGATATTCGTGAATCGGGTTCTATCGAGCAGGATGCGGATATCGTAGCCTTTCTATACCGTGACGACTATTACGATCGTGCGGGTGAAGAAGAGGAAGGAATTCCAAATAATAAGGTTGAGGTTATCATCGAGAAAAACCGTAGTGGAGCTCGTGGAACAGTGGAATTGATTTTCCAAAAAGAATACAATAAATTTTCAAGTATCTCAAAGAGGGAGGCATAAGATGTCAGATGCATTTACAGATGTAGCCAAGATGAAAAAAATCAAAGAAGAGATCAAGGCGCATGAGGGACAAGTCGTTGAAATGACTTTGGAGAATGGCCGTAAGCGCCAAAAAAATAGATTGGGTAAGTTAATTGAGGTTTATCCATCCCTATTTATCGTTGAATTTGGGGATGTTGAGGGAGATAAACAAGCTAATGTTTACGTTGAATCCTTCACCTACTCAGATATCTTGACAGAAAAGAACTTGATTCGCTATCTAGACTAAGAATCTTAAAATGAAGTGAGCTTTGCTCACTTTTTTCTTTTTCTCCCGAATAGTATAAACGAGGGTAACCTCGGAAATATATATTATTAAGGAGAATGAATGACGTTTTTTAAATCAAGAGTTAAGAAGAGTGGATATACTCAGTTGGGTGTAGGGCTGGCTACTTTGTTCGTTACGAGTACCTTTTTGTTTGGTGGAGAATCAGTTCAGGCCGACAGTGTAGCGCGTGGAGATGACTATCCGCTTCACTACAAAAATGGTAGTGTTGAAATCGATCAGTGGCGGATGTATTCTCGCCAGTGTACCTCTTTTGCGGCCTTTCGTTTGAGTAGTGTAAATGGCTTTGAGATTCCTCCTGCCTACGGAAATGCGAATGAATGGGGACATCGTGCAAGGCGAGAAGGCTACCGTGTGGATACTAAGCCAGAAGTTGGGGCTATTGCTTGGTCGACAGAAGGATATTATGGGCACGTGGCCTGGGTATCAAATGTGTCGGGGGATACGATTGAAATCGAAGAGTATAACTATGGGGTTCGAGAAAAGTATAACCGTCGAAAAGTCAAGGCTAGTTCGATGACAGGTTTTATTCATTTCAAGGATTTATCTACTAGCCATAGTGCGGGTGAGAATGCTCGTAGCTCAGAGCTTCCGTCTAGTGGGACAATGGTATTCACGGGGAAATCGCCTATTATGGACCAACCATCAAGCACAGGACAGGTTATTGACTACTATTATGCTGGTGAGAGTGTGAGTTATGATCAAGTTCTTGAAAAGGACGGTTATAAGTGGCTCGGTTATTTGTCTTATAGCGGTTCTAGAAGATATGTGAAGTATGAAAAGTTAAGCAATACAGAGAATGGGTGGAAAAAAGAAGGAGGGAGTTGGTATTACCAAGAGAATGGTAAGCTAGCAACAGGATGGAAAAAAGTTAACAGCAATTGGTATCATTTAAAAGAAAATGGGGCCATGTCAACTGGCTGGATTAAGGATGGCTCTCACTGGTATTATCTAAAGGCATCAGGGGAGATGCAGACAGGTTGGCTCAAGGAAAATGGAACATGGTACTATTTGGAAAGTTCAGGGGCTATGAAGTCTAGTCAGTGGTTCCAGGTAGGCGGAAAATCTTACTACGTTAATGCTTCAGGGGCTTTAGCAGTGAATACTACAGTGGATGGCTATCGAGTGGATAGTAATGGAGCTAGAATCTAGAAAGAATATAAAAATGGGTGGAAAAAAGAAGGAGGGAGTTGGTATTACCAAGAGAATGGTAAGCTAGCAACAGGATGGAAAAAAGTTAACAGCAATTGGTATCATTTAAAAGAAAATGGGGCCATGTCAACTGGCTGGATTAAGGATGGCTCTCACTGGTATTATCTAAAGGCATCAGGGGAGATGCAGACAGGTTGGCTCAAGGAAAATGGAACATGGTACTATTTGGAAAGTTCAGGGGCTATGAAGTCTAGTCAGTGGTTCCAGGTAGGCGGAAAATCTTACTACGTTAATGCTTCAGGGGCTTTAGCAGTGAATACTACAGTGGATGGCTATCGAGTGGATAGTAATGGAGCTAGAATCTAGAAAGAATATAAAAAAGAGAACTTCACTACCATTTGCCTATTCTTTCCGATGGTATTTTTCCTTGCTTTCCTTTATAATGGGTGTATGGACAAGAAAAAATTATTATTAATTGATGGATCTTCTGTTGCTTTTCGAGCTTTTTTTGCGCTCTATCAGCAGTTGGATCGTTTTAAAAATGCTAATGGCCTTCATACCAATGCAATCTATGGCTTTCAACTCATGCTGAATCATGTCTTAGAACGGGTTGAGCCCAGTCATGTTTTGGTAGCCTTTGATGCAGGCAAGACGACTTTCCGAACAGAGATGTATGCAGACTACAAGGGTGGCCGTGCTAAAACTCCAGATGAGTTTCGTGAGCAATTTCCCTTCATTCGTGAGTTGTTAGACCACCTTGGGATTCGCCATTATGAACTGCCCCAGTATGAAGCCGATGATATCATCGGAACTCTAGGTCGCTTGGCTGAGAAGGATTCCTTCGATGTTACTATTGTTAGCGGAGATAAGGATTTGATCCAGTTGACGGATGAGCATACGGTGGTCGAGATTTCTAAGAAAGGTGTGGCTGAGTTTGAGGCCTTTACACCAGATTACCTCATGGAAAAGATGGGCCTCACACCAGCTCAGTTCATTGATCTTAAGGCTCTTATGGGGGATAAGTCTGATAATATCCCTGGTGTTACTAAGATTGGTGAAAAGACGGGTATCAAACTCTTGCTGGAACATGGTTCGCTTGAGGGTATTTATGAAAATATCGATGGGATGAAGGCTTCTAAGATGAAGGAAAATCTCGTCAACGATAAAGAACAAGCCTTTTTATCTAAAACACTAGCGACCATTGATACTCAGGTACCGATTGAGATTGGCCTTGATGATTTGGTCTATAATGGCCCAGATGTGGAAAAACTCGGGAAATTCTACGATGAGATGGGCTTCAAACAGCTCAAACAAGCTCTAAATGTTTCGTCGAAGGATGTGCCTGAAAGTTTGGATTTCGCCATCGTTGACCACGTCAGTCAAGACATGCTGAGCGCAGACTCTATCTTCCACTTTGAACTCTTTGGTGAGAACTACCATACAGATGACTTGGTTGGTTTTGCCTGGTCCTGCGGAGATAAACTTTACACTACAGATAAACTTGAGCTCTTGCAGGAGCCGATTCTCAAGGATTTTCTAGAAAAAACACCTCTGAAAGTGTATGACTTTAAGAAAGCGAAGGTTCTTTTAAATCGCTTGGGCTTGAATCTCCAGGCACCTGCTTTTGACAGTCGTTTGGCCAAATACCTCCTCTCAACAGTCGAGAACAATGAAATTTCAACCATTGCGAGTCTCTACGGCCAGACTTATCTGGCTGATGATGAGACTTTCTACGGTAAGGGTGTCAAGAAAGCCATCCCTGAGAGAGAGAAATTCTTGGAGCACTTGGCTCGCAAGGTTGCTGTATTGGTTGAGACTGAGCCGGTTTTACTTGAAAAACTCAGTGAACATGGGCAATTAGACCTTCTCTATGACATGGAGCAACCTCTGGCTTTTGTCCTTGCCAAGATGGAAATTGCTGGGATCAAGGTCAAAAAAGAAACCCTACTTGAGATGCAGGCTGAAAATGAGGTCGTCATTGAGCAACTCACTCAAGAGATTTATGAACTAGCTGGTGAGGAGTTTAATATCAACTCGCCTAAGCAGTTGGGCGTCCTTCTCTTTGAAAAACTAGGTCTTCCTCTAGAGTACACCAAGAAAACCAAGACAGGTTACTCGACAGCTGTGGATGTGCTAGAGCGTCTAGCTCCTATTGCTCCGATTGTTAAAAAAATTCTAGACTACCGTCAGATTGCTAAGATTCAATCTACCTATGTGATTGGTTTGCAAGACTGGATTTTGGATGATGGCAAGATCCACACGCGCTATGTGCAAGATTTGACTCAGACCGGACGTCTGTCTAGTGTAGATCCAAACTTGCAAAATATTCCTATTCGTTTGGAACAAGGCCGCCTCATTCGTAAGGCTTTTGTACCTGAGTGGGAGGATAGCGTGCTGCTCAGCTCGGACTATTCACAGATTGAGTTGCGCGTTTTGGCCCATATTTCTAAGGATGAGCACTTAATCAAAGCCTTCCAAGAGGGAGCTGATATCCATACCTCGACGGCCATGCGGGTCTTTGGAATTGAACGTCCTGAGGATGTGACTCCAAACGACCGTCGTAATGCCAAGGCGGTTAACTTCGGAGTGGTTTACGGGATTTCAGACTTTGGCTTGTCTAATAATCTGGGCATCAGCCGTAAGGAAGCAAAAACCTACATTGACACTTACTTTGAACGCTTCCCAGGTATTAAAAACTACATGGATGAGGTGGTGCGTGAGGCGCGTGATAAGGGCTATGTAGAGACCCTCTTCAAGCGTCGTCGTGAGTTGCCGGATATCAATTCGCGCAACTTCAACATTCGTGGTTTTGCAGAGCGTACAGCCATCAACTCTCCTATCCAGGGCTCAGCAGCAGATATTCTTAAGATTGCTATGATTCAGCTAGATAAGGCTCTAGTTGAAGGTGGTTATCAGACCAAGATGCTGTTGCAAGTGCATGATGAAATCGTCCTTGAGGTTCCAAAATCAGAACTAGCAGCCGTTAAAGCTCTAGTGAAACAAACCATGGAAGAAGCCATCCAACTCAGTGTTCCACTTATCGCAGATGAAAATGAAGGGGCAACATGGTACGAGGCTAAATAAGAAAGTTATGAAAGAGTTTGAAACATTTGCCTTCAAGCTCTTTTTCATGATTTTCTGTAAGCAGTTTCCTTGACTTTTCCTTGTATTTGCGTTACTATATTTCCATATAAGATATGGGAGTCTGTGTACAGTCTGAGAGGAAGTGTTAAACTTCGACCGCACCTGATCTGGGTAATGCCAGCGTAGGGAACGATACTTAGCCGAATTCTGCACCTTTTCCATATATGGAAGGGTTTTTCTTTTTGTCAAAGGAAAACGAGAAGAGGAGGTTTTTATGAAAGCAAGCATTGCCTTGCAAGTTTTACCCCTAGCACAGGGGATTGATCGGATTGCTGTTATCGATCAAGTCATTGCTTATCTGCAAGCTCAGTCCGTGACCATGGTGGTAACACCATTTGAAACGGTCTTGGAAGGGGAGTTTGATGAGCTCATGCGCATTCTTAAAGAAGCGCTGGAAGTAGCAGGGCAGGAGGCAGACAATATCTTTGCCAATGTCAAAATAAATGTAGGAGAGATTTTAAGTATTGATGAGAAACTTGAAAAGTATACTGAGACGACACATTAGTCTATTGGGCTTTCTAGGGGTTTTGTCAATCTGGCAGCTAGCAGGCTTTCTTAAACTTCTCCCCAAGTTTATCCTTCCGACACCTCTTGAAATTCTCCAGGCCTTTGTTCGTGATAGAGAATTTCTCTGGCACCATAGCTGGGCGACCTTGAGAGTGGCTTTGCTAGGTTTAATTTTGGGAGTCTTGATTGCCTGTCTCATGGCTGTACTTATGGACAGTTTGACTTGGCTCAATGACTTGATTTACCCTATGATGGTGGTCGTTCAGACTATCCCGACTATTGCCATAGCTCCTATTCTGGTCTTGTGGCTCGGTTATGGGATTTTGCCCAAGATTGTCTTGATTATCTTAACGACAACCTTTCCCATCATCGTCAGCATTTTGGACGGTTTTAGGCATTGTGACAAGGATATGCTGACCTTGTTTAGTCTAATGAGGGCCAAGCCTTGGCAAATCCTGTGGCATTTTAAAATTCCAGTCAGCCTGCCTTACTTTTATGCAGGTCTGAGGGTCAGTGTTTCCTATGCCTTTATCACAACAGTGGTATCTGAGTGGTTGGGAGGCTTTGAGGGTCTTGGTGTTTATATGATTCAGTCCAAGAAACTGTTTCAGTATGATACCATGTTTGCTATTATTATTCTGGTATCGATTATCAGCCTTTTGGGTATGAAATTTGTCGATATTAGTGAAAAATATGTTATTAAATGGAAACGTTCGTAGAATTAGAATGTTTCAAAAAAGAAAAGAGGAAATTAAAATGAAAAAAACATGGAAAGTGTTTTTAA
Source organism: Streptococcus sp. SO2 (assembly GCF_030440025.1). The sequence goes on along the minus strand of NZ_JAQFJH010000003.1, from coordinate 183,725 downwards.
CGCTTGTGACAGCTTTTGTAGCTGTCGTACTTGTGGCTTGTGGTCAAGGAACTGCTTCTAAGGATAATAAGGAAGCAGAACTTAAGAAGATTGACTTTATCCTAGACTGGACGCCAAATACTAACCACACAGGACTTTATGTTGCCAAGGAAAAAGGTTATTTCAAAGAAGCTGGAGTAGATGTTGATTTGAAATTGCCACCAGAAGAAAGTTCTTCTGACTTAGTCATTAATGGTAAGGCACCATTTGCAGTGTATTTCCAAGACTACATGGCTAAAAAATTGGAAAAAGGTGCAGGAATCACTGCCGTTGCAGCTATTGTTGAACACAATACATCAGGAATCATCTCTCGTAAATCTGACAATGTAACTAGTCCAAAAGACTTGGTTGGTAAGAAATACGGAACTTGGAATGACCCAACTGAACTTGCTATGTTGAAAACCTTGGTAGAATCTCAAGGTGGAGACTTTGAGAAGGTTGAAAAAGTACCAAATAACGACTCAAACTCAATCACACCAATTGCCAATGGCGTCTTTGATACTGCTTGGATTTACTACGGTTGGGATGGTATCCTTGCTAAATCTCAAGGTGTAGATGCTAACTTCATGTACTTGAAAGACTACGTTAAAGAATTTGACTACTACTCACCAGTTATTATCGCAAACAACGACTATTTGAAAGACAACAAAGAAGAAGCTCGTAAAGTCATCCAAGCTATTAAAAAAGGCTACCAATACGCTATGGAGCATCCAGAAGAAGCGGCGGATATCCTCATTAAGAATGCACCTGAACTTCAGGAAAAACGTGACTTTGTCATCGAATCTCAAAAATACTTGTCAAAAGAATACGTAAGCGACAAGGAAAAATGGGGTCAATTTGACGCAGCTCGCTGGAATGCCTTCTACAAATGGGATAAAGAAAATGGTATCCTTAAAGAAGATTTGACAGACAAAGGCTTCACCAACGAATTTGTAAAATAATGACAGAAATTAGACTAGAACACGTAAGCTATGCCTACGGACAAGATAGGATTTTAGAAGACATCAACCTGCAGGTGATTTCAGGTGAAGTGGTTTCTATTCTGGGCCCAAGTGGTGTAGGAAAGACCACCCTCTTTAATCTAATCGCTGGGATTTTAGAAGTTCAGTCAGGACGAATTGTTCTGGACGGCGAGGAAAATCCTAAGGGGCGCGTGAGTTATATGTTGCAAAAGGATTTGCTCTTGGAGCACAAGACGGTGATTGGTAATATCATTCTTCCCCTCTTGATTCAAAAAGTGGACAAGGCGGAAGCCATTGCCCGAGCGGATGATATCCTTGCGACCTTCCAGTTGACAGCTGTACGGGACAAGTATCCTCACGAACTCAGTGGCGGGATGCGTCAGCGTGTAGCCTTGCTCCGGACCTACCTTTTTGGGCACAAGCTCTTTCTCTTGGATGAGGCCTTTAGTGCCTTGGATGAAATGACTAAGATGGAGCTCCATGCTTGGTATCTGGAGATTCACAAACAGCTACAGCTGACGACCTTGATTATCACGCATAGTATCGAGGAGGCCCTCAATCTCAGTGACCGCATCTACATCCTAAAAAATCGGCCTGGACAGATTGTCTCTGAAGTTAAACTAGATTGGTCCCAGAACGAAGACAAGGAAGTCCAAAAAATTGCCTACAAACGACAAATATTAGCAGAATTGGGATTAGATAAGTAGAAAAATAGGGAGTTGGTGAAGATTATCCTTTACCAGCGCCCTTTTCCTTTAAAAAAATCAAAAATTTCGGTATAATAGTCAATTATACCGAAATCATTCTATAATCGTTGATACATAAGGGTTTTATGTATCGCTTTTTTAATTTTGTGGACTTTTTTAAGAACTTTTTATTTTTTCGAGGGCAGTTTCAAAGAATGAGACTGCTCTTTTTTGGTTTTCTTTTGATAAATGGCTGTAAGTATCCATAGTTACAGATATTTTTGCATGGCCAAGCCGTGTCTGTATTTCCTTGTATGGCAGGCCAGCATTAAGCAAGATACTAGCGTGAGTGTGTCGGAAAGCATGAAAGCCTAAATCAGTACAGTTAGCGTTTTTTAAGTGCTTATGTAGGCGATAATCAACCTTTCGAGTATTGACATAGTTGTCAAAGCTATCAGAGAATACTTTCTCATAGGTTAAGCCAATGTTTCTACCGTTTTCTGCTTGTCTTGCTCGGTAGAGACGAAGCATGAGTACTGTTTTATGATCGATATCTAGAACTCTATAGCTTGATTTTGTCTTAGGAGTGTTTACCTGGTTTAAAATGTTGAGTGTTTTGTTAATATCGATTGTTCCGTTCTGCAGGTCAATATCAGACCATTCTAGGGCCAGACATTCACGGATGCGCAGTCCAGTAGCTAGGAGCGTCTTATAAAGCACAGTATCATAGAAATTGATAAAGGTATTCTCCAGGTTATCGAGATAGGAGAGGAAGTTTTTAAGTTCCTGATCTTGAAAGTATTTAATTTCTTGCTTATCTCTTGCTATCTTTCTAGGAATGACAACATCACGAGCAGGGTTATTATCCAATGCCTGGATAGAAACTCCATACTGTAGAATACGTTTATTTAAGGCGTGAAGGTGATTGTATTCTTTATATCCCGTTCCGTCCTGATTGTACTCATCCGCCCATTTATTTACCTGAGTTTGGATAATAACAGGAGTAAGTTTATCTAGTTTGTAAGTACCAAATGAGGGCAAGAGGTAATTATTTAAGCAGCCTTTTATCTTTATCTGCGTGTTAGTCTTTATGGTATGTTGGTAGGTTTGCCAAAATAAGTCCACAAGTTCGCTATAGGTTGTTATATGCGAGCGTTGTTTCCGTGTAGAGCCGTTTTTCTCAAATTCTACCTTAGCCTGGGTGACCTTGTTTTTGAGTTCTTTCTTTGTTCGTGCTGATATGGTAGTCTTGACCTTCTTACCAGTAATAGAATCAATGCCAAGATAGATACTGGAGCGGTAGACTGCTGATCCGTCTTTTTTCGTGTGTTGTGTAATTTTCATGGTTTTAACTCCTTTTCCATCAGCAGGCAAGCAATTAGAAAAGGTTTTGAATTTATACCATGCGAGGAGCTACGAGAACCCCTCTATTTTCGATTTTAAGCAGTCGGACGGTAAATTGTACCAGAATAGAAAACAAGGCGAATATGGGGAGTTTTTTATTTTAAGTTATGTTTACTAGAATATAAAAAGAAAAGTAGCCGTATCAAATACGGCTACTATCACGTTATGGATCTAAAATCCAAATGTAAACTTTATGGAGCTAAACTCCTAATAGCTGTATTGTAATATAATTATTAAAAAATGTCAAGAGATTAGAAAAGGTATAATTCTTTTAACTTTTCGTTAATTTTGTCCAATGTGTTATCAGATACTTTCATTTTTCCGATTGGATCTAATCTATTTTTCTTTAAAATTCTATCTTTGCTGATTGTTTGAAGGTTATTACACTTGGCATAAGAACGCTTAATGTATTTTTTGTAGTATTGAGTTAATTCAATAACGTCATTTATTTCTGATTGTGTCCGTTTAAGGTTATCATCGTCTATTATCTTAGGTTGAATTATTTCGTTTGAAAATTGTTCTGTATAAGCTTGGTAGACATCCGATAAGGCAGCTTCAGTAATTGCATTATTGGAATCTAAATATTTTAGGTAGGCAAATAATTCTTTGTGTAATTTTTCAATATATTCATCAAGCAAAATAGAAGGATATTCCGCAATGACTTCGTCTATGAGTACAGTATCTATTTGATTTTTAGATGTTAGAGGAATTACTGTAAGTGTTTTTTTATAGGGACTATCTACTTTGTCTAAGACAATAGCCCAATGATTATTTGATAATTCTCCGCCTATATTTACACCGAACTCTACAAATACCAGAGAACCACGACTGAATTTCCAATATTTTCTTTTTTGAGTCTTGGCTTCAAATAAGAATTGTTCAGATTGTCTTTTAACTGCTGGTGCAAGAAATCTGTATTTAGAAGATGTATGCTTTGCTTTACCAAGTTTATAGAGTTTTTCAACTTCTATGTAGTTTTGTTTGGTTTGTTCAAAATATGGATTTTCTTTGTTCATTTTAATTCTCTCTATATATGCCCACGATTTCGCCGATGGTTTAGAAGATATTAGTCATCTCTATTTGTCAATTTTGCCGTTTTTTGCGCTTTAGTCTGTAAAATTGGCTTTCTATTTTTCACTTTCCCTTGTTTTTGCACAATAGACCTTAGAAATATGGGCACTATTGGCGAATATGGGCACTATTGGCGAATATGGGGGATTTTTATAGAATCTTCTCAAAAACCATTGTAGCTTGGATACGGTCGCCACCGCCTAATCCTTTGCTTCCACCATTGGCGGTTGTGATGGTATGCAGGCGATAACCTTTTGAAGCTTGTTTATTGATAACATCTTCTAATTCTGTAAGGTTTCCTGATCCAGTACCGAAAAACTTTTCTTTTAAAGTTACCTGAAGGACAACATAGTGTAGTCCATTTACTCCAGATGCGGTAGAAAAACTACCTTCTTGTTTTACAGTGTCAAAAAATCCCATGGGGTTTACTCCTTATCAGTATTTTCAAATAATATTACTTGTCATTATTTTTTTAAAATGATACTGCATCTTTCTTTGCGAATTTTTTTGCAATAGTTCTAAGCAGTTCTCTTTCATCATCGGTGCAGAAAAAGTAGTTAAGCATCAATTCTAGAGCGAATGGATCAAGATGCTTTCTTAATTTTTCATAGTCATAAAAATCTAAATCGGTTTTTGACAATTGCATATAGTCAAATTCTTGCCATGAACGATACTCTCTTGGTGTTGGGATGTAACCATCAAATGGGTCTTTTTTACTATTTGAGTAATTTAGCAAGTAGGCAACACTTACTCCAAAGAAATCAGCTAATTGTTTTGCTTTTTCTGGTTTGATTTGGCTTTCTTCATTTTCCCAATTTTGAAGAGTTCGATAATGAACTCCGATATTTTCAGCTAATTCCTTTTGGGATAGCTTTTTCTCTTGTCTTAATTCTTTTAATCTATTCATGTTTTTCACGCCTTTCATAGATGATTATAAACTATTTTTTCAAAAAGTACATTTTTTTTGTGTAAATTTAAAAAAAATAGTTGGCATCAGAAAAATAATTGTGCATTATACAATCAAGCACAGGAAAAATGTGCATAATCCAACTTTTCACACTTTCAATCTATTCATGGAGGGAGATTTTCTAAGAAAGGAGGGAACCTATGAGTAAATTAAAAGGCTATCGGGTTATGTTAGGGTTTACACAGCAACAGATGGCGGACAAGTTAGGTATTTCTTTGCAGTCTTATAACAACAAAGAATTAGGAAAAACACCATTCAATGACAAAGAACGCCTAGCGATTAAGTCAATGGTTGCAGAAATCAAATCAGACATAACCATAGATGAACTATTTTATAGTTAGAAAGGAGCAACACAATCGTAATACTATCTTACATTTATAAATTTCTCATGTGGTGCTTTAGCACGGGGGATTGATTTATCAGACTAGCTAATTTTTGCTAGATTCAGGTGCTTGCTACCTATGGCAGTATCAAGGGTTTGTAGGGGTTTATTCTCTCCTAAATTTTCCCTACCTCAATGATTTACTTTGGTACTGTTTTAGGTGGCAAGCATTGACAAAAATAAGAAAGGAGCTAACCAATGGAATTGGTTTATATGGACGGCAAGAAAGAGCCGTATACACTGAGTAGTATCGTTGCAGACTGCGCTGAAATTAAGCACAGACATTTGAAGATTTTGCTGAATAAGCACCGAGAGGACTTTGAAAGCTTCGGAAAGGTGCAATTTAAAATTTCACCTTCAAAGAGTGGGCAAAATGTACGGGACTATATTTTGAATGAGCAACAAGCAACCTTGCTGATCACTTACTTACGAAATACAGAACCCGTAAAAGAGTTTAAGAAAAACCTAGTCAAAGCCTTCTTTGAAATGCGTGATGAACTTTCTAAACGCTATCTTCAAAGGGAACTGGAAAAGCCGAAGCGCAAGACCTTAACCGAAGCTATCAAATCATGGGAGAAAGCGCCCAAGCATGCCTATAGTACACTTACAAACTTACTGCTAAAGGGAGCGACTGGGAAAAACAAATCCCAACTCATGCAAGAGCGAGAAAGTGGAAACGGTATTGACAGTTTAACAAGCGCGGAACTGACAAACTATCAGCGCTTGGAAGATATGGTAATAGCGATGATCAACTTGAATATGAGATATTCAGAAATTAAAGAACTAATTTTTAAAGCATAGGAGTATAGAAAATGGAAAATGATTTTAAGACAGTTACAAATGCCAAGGGGTTAGAAATTCCTAAGTATCCCAAGGATTTTAAAAAGCTAGTTGAGAAAGACAGACAACTAGCTGAATATCTTTGTATGAACTACGAGAACTTGGACAGTGAAGACCTGGGCGCATTTCTTGAAACGGTGGAGCAAGGAATCAGTTGGATTCTAGATCTTATCGAAAGTAAAGACTTGCTTTATAAACCAAAGTCAGGTAGTAATCATGCAAAAAGAAAATAAAAAAATCACTTGCTCAAATTTTGGTCAAGGCGAGCAAGCGACACAATTCAGAGTATAGAAATTTTTTCTATGCTTTGATTATAGCAAAAAATATCTAAAGAAAAACCGAAGAGCAGGCAAGCAATTAGAAAAGGTTTTGAAATCAAGCGCTGACAGGGTGATTCTAAGGCCTTGTTTAGCTGAAAGATGGGTAATTACTCATGAAACACCGCTACAAGCGTTCGCCAACTTGGGGCCACTGCCCAGCGTTTGGAGTGGTGAAGCATACCATATAGAAAACAGGCAAGAAAAAGGACAAGGAAAGGCTAATGGAGAAAAATATGACTCTAGACCTAGATAACATGACACGATCAGAATTTGACAAGCTAATGACTAAAATCAAGGATAAACATCCGAACCTCTTTCAGTTCATCATTGACTTTTTAGATGATAAAGTAACTTCTGAAGAGGTGTACGACTTTCTGAAGATGAAGCGAAGCTATCAAGTAAATTATATCAAGAATTACAAAGCGAGGACATAGCATGAATGAACTAGATTTAAGCAATACACAGGCGCTTATTTTTACCGTGATATTGATTGGCTTTCTCATGTATTTAAACCACCGAGACCACAAAAAAAGCGCCCAAATCGAGCGAGAAAGTACACAGACGATAGAGACAACTATCGAGGATTTAAGCCCTGATTATGGGCGATATATTCAGCTTGCAGGGCTTAAGCCATGGGGGTACTAAGATGTTTGAAAAAATGATTGAAGATTTAAAGTCTAAGATTTTGGAAGCAGTGGAACGGTATTTAAAAAGCCATGAGAAAGTACCTCAAAAAAGATTAGATTTGATCAGTAAGGTGGAACTAAAGGAAGAACTGGGCATAGGAGATAAAACCTTGATAAAATGGGAAGGTGCAGGACTACCGCAGTATATACCGCCTATTGAAGATACTAGAAAAGCGTATTATAAAATCTCAGACGTTTTAAAGTTTTTGGGGGTAGATGATGGCAAAGACTAAAATATATTTTTGGTTAAAAGTTGATAAGAAGTTTTTTGATAATCTTTTTATTAAACGACTTAAAAATATGCCTGGTGGCTACACTATGACAGTGATTTATATCCGTCTTATGTTGGAAAGTTTAGAAGATGATTGTATTTTGTACTATGAGGGGTATTTTGATAATTTGGTACAGGAGCTAGCCTTAAAATTGGATGTGTCCGAGGATGATATAAATATGACAGTTGCATATTTTACAAAATGCGGACTGATTCAGATAGACGATGATGGCCATGCTACATTATCGCAAGCAAAAGCCATGGTTGAGAGTGAAACAAACTGGGCGAAATATAAGCGAGACCAAAGAAAAAATAGTCAAGATATACCAAAATTGGAGAATGTCCAAAATAAAAAGACTATTTCCAACTCATGTCCAACAGATATAGAGATAGATAAAGAGTCAGATAAAGAGTTATATAAAGAATATATATTGTCAGGTAAACCTGACTTTACTTTCCCAAATTGGTTAACTCCGAGAATGATTGAGGAAATAACTAAAGGACATCCTGAGAAGTATTTAATAAGAATCCCTCTAGCTTATCTGAATCATACAGTTGGGAAAAATTATAAATATTTGGACAAAAACTTGAAGCCGATAATGGCACGATTCAAAGAAGGCTATACACTTGAAGATTTTAAACAGGTGATAGATATTAAAACGGCAGAATGGAAGGATAGTCCTGAATTTTCTAAATATCTGAGACCTGAAACACTTTTCGGAACTAAGTTTGACGGTTATTTGAATCAAAAGCCTAAAACCATAAAAGGGAAGTCCGAAGATAACTTCCCAGATCTACCATTTTAGGAGTTGCAAAGATGAAGGAACAATTTAAAGAATTTAATAACAGAAAAATATCGGACAAGGTTTGCGATATTCACCAGGTAAATTACTGGGAAATTTCTGTACCAGTGTTAGGGAGTTCAGAAAGAAAAGTACAAGCATTTTGCCCGGAGTGCGTGAAGGGAGAGATTAAACAGAAAGAGAAAGACCTATTGCAGCAGTTCGAGGACAGGCAAGCTTACTTTAAAACTTATGATGTCTTAATGCGTGATAGTACAATTCCTAACGAGTTGAAGGGGGCGACGTTTGAGAATTTCTTTGTTAAGACGACAGAGGAGCGTCAGATGTTAGAGTTTGTAAAAGGTCAAGCCCAGAAGTACCTTGCAGGTATGACGGGAAATACTTTAATCAGTGGTAGCACAGGAATAGGAAAAAGTCATTTATCGCTTGCCCTGGCCAAAGAAATCAATGAGAGCTTCAGAGAGAAGAACGAGCCTAAGAGTGTCTTATTTGTCAGCTTAACCGAGATTATCAAGCAGATAAAAGAAGGCTGGGCTTATGGAAGAAATGCAAACTTAACAGAGTATGAGGCGGTTAAAAAGCTAGTTGATGTTGATTTTCTAATCATCGATGACCTAGGGGCAAAAAATGGGACGGTAACACCTAAGAGCGATTGGGAACAGGATTTCTTGTTTGATATTATCAACAATCGAGAAACTACGATTTTCAACACGAACCTAGATAGTAGCGAACTGCGGACTGTTTACAATGCTAGAAATTCAAGTAGAATTTTAAAAGGTTTAGAAGGGAACACTTTCAAGGCTTTTACGATCAAAGATAAGAGATACACTATAAATACAGTGAGGGGAGAATATCAATGAATGATGATAAAATGCGATTTGCAACAGAAAAAGGCTTTGTTGTCTATGAAAAATGTGGTATAATAGAGATAGAAAAAGTTCCAAGTTTTGGAGAAGTTACTTTATTCTATTCAGATGGGAAGTTTACCCATCTAGTCAAAAAAGAAACTAAAAAATAAGTCTATTGAGAACAACTCAGGGACATACCGTAAGCATATAATGCTAGTGGTATGTCCCTTTTTGTTTACATAGAAAGGGGGTGAGTATTATGGCAGGAGATACTTCTTTAGGGTATGTGGTAGCCAATAAGTTTTCTATGGATCCAGATAAAAGACAGAAAATCTTTTCTCAGTGTAAAAAAGAAGATGATAGCTTAGAACAACGGAAAAAAGAAATATTAGAAAAATATGCTAACAAACAAGACAAATCAAAATCTAGAAAAAATGATTCTAAAGGCTCGGAGAGTCATAAAAGAAAAGCTAAGAGCTAAGAACTTTAGAAAAAATTATAAACAAAAATCAGATATTAAAAGATGAAGGAGCAAAAAATGACAACTAACTTAGTTAAACAAAAAGAATATCTAGAAGCTTATATCCGAAGTACAGGTTATAACACTAGAGGGATGAACGTAGAAAATAATCATGTACTCATTGAAAAACCAATCCTTGATAGTTACGAAGATGAACATCAACGTAAAGAATTGGTTGATCTAGTAAATGTTATTGAGACTCGTACCCGTGGTGGGAAGTATGAAGTAACTGACTTTGAATCTAATTCATTACAAGAAGTTAGCGAAAATTCGGTTGAGAGAACAGAAGCAGATAAAAAGAAAACTATCAGCGTTGATTACTTAGTTAAATTATTTAGTGGAAAACTTGATTTTTCACAGGAACAATTAGATGATGGCCAATATAATTTAACGGATTTTCTTGGTAAGAAGATTATTAAATTAAAACGTAGAACACGAAATAGAGAGATTGGGAAAATTCTCCAAACTGCGAAAGTGCAGACTGCTACAAGTATGGACGACTTGAAATCTATTGTTTCTTTAATCAATCCAGAGCGAAATGTATCTATGGTTGTTAGTCAATCACTATTTAGTGTCTTAGAAAAAATGAAAGACACTTCAGGAAATTATCTTCTTAAAGTTGATAAAGAGACAGGGACAAGTGAAACATTCTTTGTAGATAACTTTTTAATTGTAGATGATACAACATTAGGGAATAAAGGTGACAAAAAAGGTTTTATCGGAGATCTAGAAAACTTTGTTACTTTGTTTGATCGAAAGAAAGATACACTTAGTTGGGTGAATGCGAATGACTATTTTGGGAAACGGTTGATTTTACATACCCGATTTGATGTAAAAAAAGTTGAAGAAGATTGTGGTTACCTTATTCAATGGAACTAGGAGAAAGAAATGGATATTAATCAAGTATTTGAAACACTGGATGATCTAGATAATAAAAAAAGTAAGATTAATTCAGCACGAGAACAGTTAAGCGAAAAAAGGAAAAGCCTGTTAGGCAATCAAACAGTTTCATTTGAGAATATAGATTCTTTTTTGTCAAATAACTTAGAATCTTTAGAGAAGCTGGAAAAGATGGAAAAAGCTATTAATTCTCTTCAGGAAAAATATAATAGTGATTTTTCAGAAGCTAAAGCAGTCATCTTTGAATACATTTTTAAAGAAACTAAGCAACGGATGGAAACTAAGAAGATCTATAAACAATACCGAAAGAAACTTAGACGAATTCTGGACGCATATGATGAAATTCAAGAACTAAAGAAGGATGTAGAAGAAATCCATACAGGTGTAGTCAGGGAAATAAGTCAGAAACATTCTCTATCGCTATATCGAACAGAAGTAAGTCCGCTTACTGTCCTACCATTTTTAAACCCTGATATTAGCGGGTGGATAGATTTTTCTAAGGAATATCGGGACATTAAAGAGTATTTAGAAAAATAGGGAACAAATTAAGTAAGGCTAGTGATATATGGCTGAAACAGAAAAGATATCGCTAGTCCTACTTTTATGCTTTACTAAGTTTCACATAACAAAGTAAGCATAAACTGAAAAGAAGTAATAGCTTGAAAGTAAGGTATATCAGGGGTTTACAGAATGGAGTGAGTTTCACAGAATGTAAGATATGAGAAACTGAGGGGATAAATTAAAGAAATTTCCCTTGAACTTGTCATATTGAAGAGTTGTCAAACTTAAAACAATGATACCTGGTAAGTGGAGTGTTGGAAGGCTTTTAGCGCTTTTTGTCAGTTTGACAGAATTTACAATTTGACAAATTGAAAGATAAAAAAATTTTTAAATTTAAGTGGAGGTACTTACCTATGTACGAGTTGAGTAACAGAGACCTGGACGGGATAGATATTGAGTTAGGACGATATAGAACGCTTGCTGATAAAATTTATTTGAGAAGACAGGAACTAATACATAATAAGAAACATAGCGCTGAAGATTGTACTGGTGGGAAAGGCAAGACAGTATATAGTCCTACTGAAGCAACCATTATTAGAATTGAAGAAGACCAAACGCTAAGATATTTAGAAGGCTTTAAACTAGTTGTAGATACCTTGATGGAAAACTTAATTGAAAGTGATCTAGTCATTTTTAAAATGAGATATTTAGAAGCTGGTGCGACTTGGGAAGACGTGGCAGAGAAACTAAATAAAACTACTCGTTATATAAATAGCCGTAGAAAGGTAATCGCTAAAAGATTTGTTGAGTTGAAAGGATATTGACTCCCCCCACCTTTTAAAAAATCTTTCTGGCCAGTAGGGTACCGGTGAAGGGAACTTTTTCCAAGTCGGAGACCTCCAGACAAAAAGGGGATAAAAACTAATATATTTAGGATGAAAGGCTTACTTTTAAGAAAAAATTATAGAAATCTTCAAATAAATTGTTTTAAGGGATGTATTCTAATTGGCAGCCCTGAAAATAAAAAAAGATTGACATCCAAGTTTTAATGTTTTATACTATGAGTGAAGTTACTATTTGAAATAGATAGAAACAAAATTCTTGAACATGTAAATTACTCAGATAAAACAAATTGCCTAGATAAAACAAATTGCCTAGATAAAACAAATTGCCTAGATAAAACAAATTGCCTAGATAAAACAAATTGCCTAGATAAAACAAATTACTCAGATAAAACAAATTACTCAGATAAAACAAATTGCTCAGATAAAACGAATTGCTTAGATAAAACAATAATATAAATTGCTGAATTTAACCTTGATTACTATTTTCAAGATAACTTCTATTTTAAGTGCTTCAAACTAAACAATGGAATAATTTCCATGTTTAAATTTTTTGACAATAAAGGAGCAATTTCTATGCTTAATTTTATTAAAGTATTTTCAGTTTTAGTGTTAGTTTATATTTTATTCCTTCTTGCCTTGGGTGTGCCCATTTCGTTAATTTTTGCATTATCGATTTTATTATTTATTGTCACATTTGTAATCATTATAACTGTGGTTATTCTAGTGATTAAAGATAAGATGAAGCGTAACAACTAACATTTTCTTCCCTCAGAAATTATCTGAGGGTTTTTCTTTGTGTCTTATGGCTATGCTGTGGAAGATATGCTATAATATTATCAGGTAATAAAAAAGCACGTTTGACCGTGCTAGTTCTTGCCTGCTGAACTCGTCAATATTACGCCCTTTTTAGGGCTCTTTTTGTGGACTTTTTTAGGAACTTTCAAGAAAAACCAAGGCGTCCTAATGCCTTAGTGTTTTTAAAGAAAGTCAGTATTTTCAAGGGTTGAGCTCTAAAAATTTGACTTATAGAGTGTTAAATGATAGTATAGTCAAAGATAGTCAAGGTTCAAAGAAGGAGTTTGATTTACTATGAGATTTAAAAATACATCAGATCATATCGAAGCCTATATCAAGGCGATTTTAGACCAGTCTGGTATCGTGGAATTGCAGCGGAGCCAGTTGGCAGATACCTTTCAGGTTGTACCGAGTCAGATCAACTATGTCATCAAGACCCGCTTTACGGAGAGTAGAGGTTACTTGGTTGAGAGCAAGCGTGGTGGTGGAGGCTACATTCGCATAGGGCGGATTGAATTTTCCAGTCATCATGAGATGCTCCGCGATTTGCTTTACTCGATTGGTGAGCGAGTTAGTCAGGAGATTTATGAGGATATTCTCCAGCTTTTGGTGGAGCAGGACTTGATGACCAAGCAGGAGATGACCTTGCTGGCATCAGTGGCAACGGATCGTGTCCTAGGGGAAGAATCTTCAGTTGTCCGTGCCAATATGCTCCGACAGCTATTACAAGAGGTAGATAGAAAAGAGAAGTAAGATGAACTATTCAAAAGCATTGAATGAATGTATCGAAAGTGCCTACATGGTTGCGAGCCATTTTGGAGCTCGTTATCTAGAGTCTTGGCATTTATTGATTGCCATGTCCAATCACAGTTATAGTGTGGCAGGTGCAACTCTAAATGATTATCCATACGAGATGGACCGTCTAGAAGAGGTTGCGTTGGAACTGACTGAAACGGACTATAGCCAAGACGAAACCTTTACAGAATTACCCTTTTCCCATCGTTTGGAAGTTCTCTTTGCAGAAGCAGAGTATGTGGCCTCAGTGGTCCATGCAAAGGTACTAGGGACAGAGCATGTCCTCTATGCGATTTTGCATGATGGTAATGCCTTGGCAACTCGTATCTTGGAGAGAGCAGGCTTCTCTTATGAAGACCAGAAAGATCAGGTCAGAATTGCTGCTCTTCGTCGCAATTTAGAGGAACGTGCTGGCTGGACTAGAGAAGATCTCAAGGCTTTGCGTCAACGTCATCGCACAGTAACTGACAAGCAAAATTCCATGGCCAATATGATGGGCATGCCTCAAGCTCAAAGTGGTGGTCTAGAGGATTACACGCATGACCTGACGGAGCAAGCGCGCTCTGGCAAGTTAGAACCAGTTATCGGTCGTGACAAGGAAATCTCGCGTATGATTCAGATTTTGAGTCGGAAGACCAAGAACAATCCTGTATTGGTTGGAGATGCGGGTGTCGGGAAAACAGCTTTAGCACTTGGACTTGCTCAGCGTATTGCTAGTGGGAATGTACCAGCTGAAATGGCTAAGATGCGTGTTCTAGAGCTTGATTTGATGAATGTCGTTGCGGGAACACGTTTCCGTGGAGATTTTGAAGAGCGCATGAACAATATTATCAAGGACATCGAGGAAGATGGCAAAGTGATCCTCTTTATCGATGAACTCCACACCATCATGGGTTCTGGTAGCGGTATTGACTCGACTCTGGATGCAGCCAATATCTTGAAGCCAGCCTTAGCTCGCGGAACTCTGAGAACAGTTGGTGCAACCACTCAGGAAGAATACCAGAAACACATCGAAAAAGATGCAGCTCTTTCTCGTCGTTTCGCTAAAGTAACGATTGAAGAGCCAAGTCTAGCTGACAGTATGACTATTTTGCAAGGTTTGAAAGCTACCTATGAGAAACACCATCGTGTGCAAATCACAGATGAAGCCGTTGAAACAGCTGTCAAGATGGCGCATCGTTACTTGACCAGTCGTCACTTACCAGACTCTGCTATCGACCTTTTGGATGAAGCGGCAGCAACAGTGCAAAACAAATCCAAGCATGTGAAAGCAGACGAATCCGACTTGACTCCAGCTGACAAGGCTTTGATGGATGGCAAGTGGAAACAAGCTGCTCAGTTAATCGCAAAAGAGCAGGAAGTCCCTGTCTATAAAGACTTGGTAACAGAATCCGATATTTTGACTACCTTGAGTCGCTTGTCAGGGATTCCAGTCCAAAAACTGACTCAGACTGATGCTAAGAAATACCTGAACTTGGAAGCGGAGTTGCACAAACGTGTCATCGGCCAAGATCAAGCTGTTTCAAGCATTAGTCGTGCCATTCGTCGCAATCAGTCAGGTATTCGTAGTCACAAGCGTCCGATTGGTTCCTTTATGTTCCTAGGGCCGACAGGAGTCGGTAAGACCGAATTGGCAAAGGCTCTGGCAGAAGTCCTCTTTGATGACGAATCAGCCCTTATCCGCTTTGACATGAGTGAGTATATGGAGAAATTCGCAGCTAGCCGTCTCAATGGAGCTCCTCCGGGCTATGTAGGCTACGAAGAAGGTGGGGAGTTGACCGAGAAGGTTCGCAACAAACCTTACTCTGTGCTCCTCTTTGACGAGGTAGAAAAGGCCCACCCAGATATCTTTAATGTCCTCTTGCAGGTTCTGGACGATGGTGTCTTGACAGATAGCAAGGGACGCAAGGTGGACTTTTCAAATACCATTATCATCATGACGTCAAACCTTGGCGCGACGGCTCTTCGTGATGACAAGACTGTTGGCTTTGGCGCGAAAGACATTCGTTTTGATCAGGAAAATATGGAAAAACGAATCTTTGAAGAGTTGAAAAAAGCTTATCGACCAGAGTTTATCAACCGTATTGATGAAAAGGTGGTCTTCCACAGCTTGGATAGCGAACACATGCAGGAAATTGTCAAGATTATGGTGAAACCATTGATTGCTAGCCTAGCAGAGAAAGGCATCAACTTGAAACTGCAAGCTTCAGCGTTGAAGTTACTAGCAAGCCAAGGATATGATCCGGAAATGGGAGCTCGCCCACTTCGCAGAACCCTGCAAACAGAAGTGGAAGACAAGCTAGCAGAACTCCTTCTCAAGGGAGAACTGGTAGCAGGCAAAACTCTCAAAATCGGTGTCAAAGCTGGCCAACTAAAATTTGATATTGCTTAAAAATGGAGAATCAGGAGCAATCCTGATTCTTTTTTGCTACTTTTTTATAAAAAATGATAAAAAACTATTGACAAAACAAAAATATAGTATATAATAAAAACATAGAAAATAAAAATATCAAAAACTATAAAAAGGTAAAACGTTTATGAAAAAGAAAACAGCAGTGGTGTTTGGGACCTTTGCCCCCCTCCATCAGGGACATATCGATCTGATCCAGCGAGCGAAGCGTCAGTGTGACCAGGTCTGGGTAGTCGTTTCAGGCTACGAGGGAGACCGAGGTGAGCAGGTAGGTTTAAGTCTTCAAAAACGATTTCGCTATATCCGAGAGGCTTTTCGTGATGACGAATTGACCTCTGTCTGCAAGCTGGATGAGACCAACCTTCCCCGTTACCCTATGGGCTGGCAGGAGTGGTTGGACCAGATGTTAGCGGAGATTTCCTATGATGAAACCCAGCAAGAACTGACTTTCTTTGTGGGAGAAGAAGACTACCAGCAAGAGTTATCTAATCGTGGCTTTGGCACCGTTTTGCAAGAAAGAAAGTTTGGTATCTCAGCGACTATGATTCGAGAAAATCCAAGCAAATATTGGAAATACATCGCTCAGCCCTTCCGTCGTCAGTTCACCAAGAAAGTCTTGATCATGGGAAGTGCCAGTAATGGGAAGACCACTCTGGCCAAGGATTTGGCAAGGTATTACGATGCGCCCGTTAGTCTGGAATACGCGCGTGAGTACCAGATCAAAAACAATGTCCGCGACGATGAATTGACTCCAAAGGATTACTACTATCTCCTTTTAGGGCAGTATGACCAGACCTCTAAGTTAATCGATAGCAATGCCAATCGAGGCCTAGTGATAGCTGATACCAATTCATTGGTAACCAAGGGTTACTATGACTATTACATGGAGACTGAGGACCAAGGGGACTTATCAGGAGAAACCTTTGACAATCTCTTTGTTTCAATCTTGGCCAAGGAAAAATGGGACTTGATTCTCTTCGTGCAACCTGTCGGTTCCTATGTCAATGACGGATTTAGAGATATGACCATGGCGGAAGACCACATTCGCTACAGTTTTTCCCAGCATTTGGATCAGATGAGGGAGAGATACTTAACGACCATTCCTTTAGTTTATCTAGCAGAGGATTACCTAGGCAATTATGAAGCAGCAAAAGTGGCTATTGATGCCATTTACCAAGCAGATTAGGAGAAAATGATGAAAACAGTAACTAAAAAAATCACACAATTTATCGAAAACTTTAAAAATGTCCATGCCGAAGCTCGCAAGATTGGTTTTGCAGGAATCATGCGCTTGCTATGGAAAGATCTCTTTGTCGGCCGTAGTCTTTTCCAGTGGTTGTATCTCATCGCCTTGTCAAGTGTTCCCTTGATCTTGGAGTTTACACAAAATACGGAAAGCCATGACTGGTTGAGCTTGTTTGCGTCCTGGACTGGGATTGTCTGTGTTATTTTAGTAGCAGAAGGTCGTGCAAGCAATTATCTCTTTGGGGCTATTAACTCGGCTATCTATTTGATCTTGGCCATGAATGCGACTTTTTATGGCGAAGTTTTGACGACTGTTTACTTCTTTGTCATGCAGCCGATTGGTCTCTATGCTTGGCTGTCCAATCGTATCAATGAACAGGAAAAACCAGAAGAATCCCACTTTGAAGCTAAGAAATTATCTGTTCTTGACTGGCTCAAGTACTTGGTCTTGACTGCTATTATCTGGATTGGTATGGGCTTGGCTTACCAAAGTATCAATAGTGCTCGACCTTTCCGTGATAGTGTAACCGATGCGACCAATGGTGTTGGTCAGCTCTTGATGACACGTCTTTACCGCGAGCAATGGATTTTCTGGATTGCAACCAATCTCTTTAGTATTTATCTCTGGTGGGGTGAAAATATCCACATCCAAGGGATGTACTGGGTTTACACACTCAACAGTCTAGTGGGTTGGTACCAATGGACCAAGGCAGTTCGAAAGGAGGCATAAGATGGCAGACATAAAGATTCCAGAAGGGATGACGGAAAAAGAATATTATGAAATCCATGCCAGTCAGGAGGAGTTTTTAGACTGGTACTACAAGCAGGAACTCCCTCAATATGAAAAACCAAGTGTGACAGTGGATATGGTGGCCTACTGCTTTGTCGAAGGAAAGATCAAGCTCCTGCTAATCCGTCGCAAGGCTCACCCTTATCAAAACTGTTTGGCTTTGGTTGGAGGCTTTATGGACAAGGGAGAAGATGCTGCACATGCCTGTCAGCGCGAGGTGAGAGAAGAAGTCAATCTCGATCTACCTTTGGAGAAAATCGAGCAATTGATGACGGTATCGACCCCCGGTCGTGATCCACGGGGCTGGACAGTGACCATTGCCCACTTAGTGTACCTACCTAGTCGTGCCTTAGACCTCGTTCAGGCAGGTGACGATGCCAAGGATGTGGTTTTTGTAGATGTCGATTTTCAGACAGGCAAATGCTACCTAGATGGAGTCGAGCTGGAGGAGCAAGCCTTCGCCTTTGACCATTATGCCATTATCCAAGAATCCATCAAACGAATCCAAGGCCGTCTCGACTGGAATCCGACTTTCCTTTATCTGCTGGAGGAGGAGTTCACTGTCTACGAAGGAACCGAACTAGTCAATCTCATCAATCCCGGTCGCCCCATCGTCAGCAATAACTTTCTCGTAAAATACGGAGAATATGTAGAAGAAGTCGGACTCAAACGAGTACCCAAAAAGAAACCAAGAAAAACCTATCGATTGAAATAAAAAGTGAGGCCGGGAACTTTTCCCGACCTCTTTATTTATCATCATTTTTATGAATGGCTATCTTTCTTAGGATTACTCAACAGGTGAGTAAAGAAGTCTTTATATCGATACTTGAGATAGTTCTCATGCAAAAATAACAAAGCGATATAAACAATCAAAAAGATTGCAGTCAGATAGAAGACATCAAATGCAGTTCGCGCATAGTAAGTGGCTGATTGATAAGAGCCAATAGCTCCCAAAATCAACCAAGGCAGATACTTGTAATACTTATTTAGCATAAGAGTGCACCTCCTATATTCTATTTCAATGTTATTATATTCCTTTGTCTAACACAATGCAAGCGATTACACAAAAGCGATACAAAAAATAGGACTCTAATTTTAAAAATTTTCTATTTTTTCGTTTCAATTACGAATAGAAATAGTAGAGAGAAATTTTTTTAAAATAGTTTCTCTAAATAGTTGACAGATTCAAGGTCTAATGTTACAATCATATTACAAAAAGATTTCTTAACATTTCAAAAATGTTACAAAGGAGTGGAAAAATGAAAAAGAAAACCTATATCAAATTGATGGCAGCGACTGTATTGGCTTCTACCTTGCTACTAGGAGCTTGTGGAAATAAAAACGAAACCACTCAAACCAGCAGCTCTGCCAAGACAAGTCAATCATCAAGCTCTAAAGCAGCTTCTTCTAGCAAAGAAAGCAAGACACAAAAATCTTCAAGCTCAGCTTCATCTGAAAAGGCTCAGGCATCTTCTGGTCAGTCTTCTACAACGGCAGATCAGTCACAAGCGAAACCAGCACCTGAATCAAGACAAGAACAAGCAGCTTCTAGTCAACAAGCCCCATCTCAGGCACCTTCAACTCAGCAAGGTTCTCAAGCCCAGTCTAACCAGTCAGGCTACGATCCAACAACTGACCGCAAACTTCAAGACAAGCAAGCAGAACACAACAAACGCTACAAGGGTGTTTTAACCATGGTCGATGGTGATTTCTCAGCAGCTGCAGGCAACTGGAAGGGAGCGAATGGCGAAACGATTACGGTTTCATCAGGAGGGCAATTCACAGTAGAAACTGCAGATGGAAAGAAAGAAAACTATTCTATCAGAGGCTACTCTTACACTCTTGATGATGGCAAGTATAATGCCAAAATCGGTGGAGGAAAAATCATCCAAATTACAACAGGTGCGGATGGTAAAGTTTCAAGCGTTGCCTTGATTCAATAATAGTATCTAGGTTTTCCTAGAATCTAAAAAACCGTAAACTCCAAGCGAGTTACGGTTTTTTCTATTATGCTTTGTTTAATTGCAAGAGGGCTTCAATCTCTGCTAGGGTGTTAGCTTGTGAAATGGCTCCACGAAGTTTGGCAGCTCCAGATGTTCCCCGGAGGTAGTGAGGAGCGAGACCGCGGAATTCACGAACGGCTACGTTTTCTCCTTTGAGGTTAATCAAGCGTTTCAAATGTTCGTAGGCGATTTTCATCTTGTCTTCAAATGTCAAGTCAGGGAGAATTTCTCCTGTTTCAAAGTAGTGGTTGATCTGGTTGAAGAGATAGGGGTTTCCCATGGCTGCGCGACCAATCATGACAGCGTCAGCCCCGACTTCTTCGATACGCTGTTTGGCTTCTTGGACCGTACGGATATCACCATTTGCGATAAATGGAATCTTGGTCAAAGCTTGAGCAACCTTGTGAAGAGTCTCAAGGTCTGCGTGACCTGTGTACATTTGTTCACGGGTACGGCCGTGCATAGCGAGGGCAGAGACACCTGCAGCCTCAGCAGCGAGGGCATTTTCCACGGCTAGGGATGGATCAGACCAGCCAGTGCGCATTTTGACAGTGAGGGGGATATCAAGGACAGATTGGACCTTGTTGATAATAGAGTAGATCTTGTCTGGATCCTTGAGCCACATAGCGCCAGCTTCGTTCTTCACGATTTTGTTAACTGGGCAGCCCATGTTGATATCGACGATATCGGTCTTAGTATTTTCTTGGATGAATTCTGCTGCGCGAGCGAGGCTGTCTTCATCACTACCAAAAAGTTGGATAGAAACTGGGTTTTCGCCTTCATCGATATGAAGCATGTGCAGGGTTTTTTCATTGTTGTATTGGATTCCCTTGTCAGAGACCATTTCCATGACAACAAGTCCTGCACCGAGCTCTTTTGCGATGGTACGAAAGGCTGAGTTAGTCACGCCAGCCATGGGTGCTAAAACAGTACGATTGGGAATCTCAACATTGCCAATCATAAAAGATGTATTAAGATTTGTCACGAATGAGTTCCTCCAAGTCGTTTTCATCAAAGTTATAAGTTGTTTGGCAGAATTGACAAGTGATTTCTGCCCCGTGGTCTTCCTCTTTCATTTCCTCAAGGTCTGAATTTGGAAGGCTGGCAAGAGCGTTCATAAAGCGATCTTTGCTGCAGTCACATTGGAAACGGATTTCTTCTTCAGATAGACGTTTGTAGGATTCGTCACCGTAGATAGCCTTGAGGAGAGCTTCGATATGGTCGTCACTTTCCAGAAGGGTTGAGATGGCTGGCATTTCTTGGATGCGTTTTTCAAAGCGAGCAATCTCCTCGTCCTTGGCTCCTGGCAACACTTGGAGAAGGAAACCTCCGGCAACTTCGACCTTGTCGTCTTTATCCAAAAGAACATTGAGGCCGACTGCTGAAGGGGTTTGTTGGCTTTCAGTCAGGTAGTATGCCAAGTCTTCACCGATTTCCCCAGAGATGAGGGGAGTCATGGAGTTGTAGGGATTTCCAGTACCGTAGTCTGTGATAACGAGAAATTGACCGTTTCCAACAAAAGGTCCGACTAGGACTTCACCCGTTGCAGTCTTTTTGATGTCAACACCTGGATTTTGAACGTAGCCTTTGACGTTTCCCTTGGTATCTGCGACCGTGATGATGGCACCGAGAGAGCTTGTTCCAAGAACTTTAACCGTTAGTTTGGTATTTCCTTTTTCATTAGCTGCGAGAATTTGGCTAGCGATAAGGGTGCGACCAAGTGCGACGGTTGAACTGGCTTGGGTTTGATGTTTTTCTTGAGCAGTGCGGACGGTTTCAGTGCTATCAAGGACAAAAGCACGAAAGGCTCCGCTTTCTGATATAGTTTTAATAATTTTATCCATAGCTACTATTTTAGCATAAAAATGCCCAAAGGGGGAGCTGTGTGTTTGCTGTTTCTGTGGAATAATGACGAGGAAATCAACCTTAAAATAAAATGAGAAACAGATTATTTCAGCATTTGAAAGATTTATGCTATGCTTGAAGGAGAAAATGAAAGGGGTAACAAATGTATTTAGGTGATTTGATGGAAAAAGCCGAATCTGGCCAATTTTTAGTCCTTTCCTTTCTATTACAAGATTCGCAGACAACAGTCAAGGAAGCCATGGAAGAAACAGGTTTTTCAAAGGCGACCTTAACCAAGTATATCTCTCTGATTAACGAAAATGCCTTGGAAAGAGGATTAGAGCTGACCATCCACTTGGAAGATGAAAATCTGCGCTTGTCGATTGGTGCAGCTACCAAGGGGAGAGAGATTCGGAGCTTGTTTCTAGACAATGCCATTAAGTACCAAATTTTGGTTTACCTTCTCTATCACCAACAGTTTCTAGCTCATCAGTTGGCTCAAGAATTGATGATTAGCGAGGCCACGCTTGGTCGCCACTTAGCTAGTCTAAATCAGATTTTGTCAGAGTTTGACTTATCCATCCAAAATGGCCGTTGGCGAGGTCCGGAGCATCAGATTCGCTATTTCTATTTCTGTCTTTTTCGCAAGTTGTGGTCCAGTCAGGAATGGGAAGGACATATGCAGAAGCCAGAGAGAAAGCAGGAGATTGCCAGCTTAGAAGAAATCTGCGGTGCTAGCTTGTCTTCAGGTCAGAAACTGGACTTGGTTCTCTGGGTTCACATCAGTCAACAGCGCCTTCGGGTTAACGCCTGTCAGTTTCAAGTCATAGAAGAAAAAATGCGAGGGTATTTTGACAATATTTTCTACCTTCGTTTGCTGAGAAAGGCTCCGTCCTTTTTTGCTGGGCAACATATCCCTCTAGGAACTGAGGATGGTGAGATGATGGTATTCTTTTCATTTCTCCTTTCCCATCGTATCTTGCCCCTTCATACTATGGAGTATATCCTTGGTTTTGGAGGGCAATTAGCCGATTTGCTGACGCAATTGATTCAAGAGATGAAGAAGGAGGAGCTGCTGGGGGACTACACAGAGGACCATGTCACCTATGAACTCAGCCAGCTTTGTGGTCAAGTTTATCTCTACAAGGGCTATATCTTGCAAGATCAGTACAGATACCAGACAGAGAATCGTCATCCCTATTTGCTGATGGAACATGATTTTAGAGGGACTGCAGAGAGAATTTTTCATGCTATACCTGCCTTTCAGCAGGGGACGGATTTGGATAAGAAAATTCTCTGGGAATGGCTCCAGTTGATAGAGTATATGGCAGAAAATGGTGGCCAACATATGAGGATTGGTCTGGATTTGACATCTGGTTTCCTTGTCTTTTCTAGGATGGCTGCCCTTTTGAAACGGTATTTGGAATACAATCGTTTTATTGCCATTGAAGCCTATGACCCTAGTCGACATTATGATTTGTTAATTACCAACAACCCGATTCATAAGAAGGAACAGACACCAGTTTATTATTTAAAAAATGACTTGGATATCGAGGATTTGGCAAAGATTCGCCAGATGCTCTTTGCATAAAAGGCCTGAATTTTCAGGTCTTTTTTGTGAAATTCGCACAATCTCCTCACATTTTTTTAAAATTTAAAAAAAATTGATGAACAAGAAAGCGCTTTATTTTGTATACTAGTTACTGTAAAGAGGGACCCCCTCAAGATTTTATCAGGAGGACAGCACATGTCACAAGAAAAATACATCATGGCTATTGACCAAGGAACAACCAGTTCTCGTGCCATCATTTTTAACAAAAAAGGAGAAAAGGTCAGCTCTAGTCAAAAAGAGTTCACTCAGATTTTCCCTCAAGCAGGTTGGGTTGAGCACAATGCCAATGAAATTTGGAACTCTGTTCAGTCAGTTATCGCGGGTGCTTTCATCGAAAGTGGTGTGAAACCAAGTCAAATCGAAGCCATCGGGATTACCAACCAGCGTGAAACAACTGTCGTTTGGGATAAGAAAACAGGGCTCCCTATCTACAATGCTATCGTTTGGCAATCACGTCAAACTGCTCCTCTGGCTGAACAACTAAAAAGCCAAGGTTATGTGGAAAAATTCCATGAAAAGACTGGTTTGATTATCGATGCTTACTTCTCTGCTACCAAGGTTCGTTGGATATTGGACCATGTAGAAGGCGCTCAAGAGCGAGCAGAAAAAGGAGAATTGCTCTTTGGTACTATCGATACTTGGTTGGTTTGGAAATTGACTGACGGTGCGGCTCATGTGACGGACTACTCCAATGCAGCTCGTACCATGCTCTATAACATTAAAGAACTCAAATGGGATGATGAGATTTTGGAAATCCTCAACATTCCGAAGGCTATGCTTCCAGAAGTTCGTTCTAACTCTGAAATCTACGGCAAGACTGCTCCATTCCATTTCTACGGTGGAGAAGTACCAATTTCAGGTATGGCTGGGGACCAACAGGCAGCACTCTTTGGTCAGTTGGCCTTTGAACCAGGTATGGTCAAAAATACTTATGGAACAGGTTCTTTCATCATTATGAACACTGGTGAAGAGATGCAGTTGTCTGAAAACAACCTTTTGACAACGATTGGTTACGGAATCAACGGCAAGGTTTACTATGCCTTGGAAGGTTCTATCTTTATTGCAGGAAGTGCTATTCAGTGGCTTCGTGATGGACTTCGCATGGTTGAAAATTCACCAGAGTCTGAAAAATATGCTCTTAATTCTCACAATAATGACGAAGTCTATGTCGTACCTGCCTTTACAGGTCTAGGGGCACCATACTGGAACCAAAATGCTCGTGGTTCGGTCTTTGGCTTAACTCGTGGAACAAGCAAAGAAGACTTTATC
This sequence comes from Streptococcus sp. SO2, assembly GCF_030440025.1. The sequence goes on along the minus strand of NZ_JAQFJH010000003.1, from coordinate 158,916 downwards.
AAGGCAACTTTGCAATCTATCGCTTATCAAGTACGTGACATCATTGACACCATGCAAGTGGATGCTCAGACTGCTATTCAAGTCCTCAAAGTCGACGGCGGTGCAGCTATGAACAACTTCCTCATGCAGTTCCAGGCTGACATTTTGGGAATCGATATTGCCCGCGCTAAAAACTTGGAAACAACTGCCCTCGGTGCAGCCTTCCTAGCTGGTTTGGCAGTGGGTTACTGGAAGGATTTGGATGAGTTGAAACTCTTGAACGAGACAGGAGAACTCTTTGAGCCATCCATGAACGAATCGCGCAAGGAACAACTCTACAAGGGCTGGAAGAAGGCTGTGAAAGCAACGCAAGTCTTTGCGGAAATCGATGACTAATAACAACTAATACTGGGAGAATAAAGCGACTCAGTTAGAAAGTGTGTAAATATGGAATTTTCAAAGAAAACACGTGAATTATCAATTAAAAAAATGCAGGAACGCACCCTAGACCTTTTGATTATCGGTGGGGGGATTACAGGAGCTGGTGTAGCTTTGCAGGCGGCAGCCAGTGGTCTTGACACTGGTTTGATTGAAATGCAGGACTTCGCAGAAGGAACATCTAGCCGTTCAACAAAATTGGTTCACGGAGGTCTGCGTTACCTCAAACAATTTGATGTGGAAGTAGTCTCAGATACAGTTTCTGAGCGTGCAGTGGTTCAACAAATCGCTCCACACATTCCAAAACCAGATCCAATGCTCTTGCCAGTTTACGATGAGGATGGAGCGACATTTAGCCTCTTCCGTCTCAAAGTAGCCATGGACTTGTACGACCTTTTGGCAGGTGTTAGCAATACGCCAGCTGCTAACAAGGTCTTGAGCAAGGAAGAAGTCTTGGAACGCCAGCCAAACTTGAAGAAAGAAGGCTTGGTAGGAGGTGGGGTTTATCTTGACTTCCGTAATAACGATGCGCGTCTCGTGATTGAAAACATCAAACGTGCCAACCAAGACGGTGCTCTCATTGCCAACCACGTTAAGGCAGAAGGCTTCCTCTTTGACGAAAGTGGCAAGATTACAGGTGTTGTAGCTCGTGATTTGTTGACAGACCAAGTCTTTGAAATCAAGGCCCGTCTGGTGATTAACACAACAGGTCCTTGGAGCGATAAGGTACGTAATTTGTCAAATAAGGGAACCCAATTCTCACAAATGCGCCCAACTAAGGGAGTTCACTTGGTAGTGGATTCAAGCAAGATCAAGGTTTCACAGCCAGTTTACTTTGATACAGGTTTGGGTGATGGTCGTATGGTCTTTGTACTTCCACGTGAAAACAAGACTTACTTTGGTACAACGGATACAGACTACACAGGCGATTTGGAACATCCAAAAGTGACGCAGGAAGATGTAGATTATCTACTTGGTATTGTCAACAACCGCTTCCTAGAAGCCAATATCACCATTGATGATATCGAAAGTAGCTGGGCTGGTCTTCGTCCATTGATTGCTGGCAACAGTGCCTCTGACTATAATGGCGGAAATAACGGAACCATTAGCGACGAAAGCTTCAATAGCTTGATTGCGACTGTCGAGGCATATCTATCGAAAGAAAAAACGCGTGAAGATGTTGAGTCTGCTGTCAGCAAGCTTGAAAGCAGCACATCTGAGAAGCATTTGGATCCATCTGCAGTTTCGCGTGGTTCGAGCTTGGATCGTGATGATAATGGCCTTTTGACCCTTGCTGGTGGTAAAATCACAGACTACCGTAAGATGGCTGAAGGGGCTATGGAGCGCGTGGTTGATATTCTCAAAGCAGAATTTGACCGTAGCTTTAAACTCATCAACTCTAAGACTTATCCTGTTTCAGGCGGAGAATTGAACCCAGCAAATGTGGACTCAGAAATTGAAGCCTTTGCGCAACTTGGAGTGTCACGTGGCTTGGATAGCAAGGAAGCTCACTATCTCGCAAATCTTTATGGTTCAAATGCACCGAAGGTCTTTGCACTTGCTCACAGTTTGGAACAAGCACCAGGACTCAGCTTGGCAGATACCTTGTCCCTTCACTATGCAATGCGCAATGAGTTGGCTCTTAGCCCAGTTGACTTCCTCCTTCGCCGTACCAACCACATGCTCTTTATGCGTGATAGTTTAGATAGCATCGTTGAGCCGGTTCTGGATGAAATGGGACGATTCTATGACTGGTCAGAAGAAGAAAAAGCAGCCTACCGTGCGGATGTTGAAGCAGCTCTTGCTCAAAACGATTTGGCAGAACTAAAAAATTAAGAAAAACTAGAAGAGAGGGAGGGTAGCATTCCTTGTCGCCCGCCCCTTCTTTTAAATGGAGACAAAGATATGATGAAAGAATTATTTGGAGAATTTTTGGGGACCTTAATCCTCATCCTCCTAGGAAATGGTGTTGTTGCAGGTGTGGTTCTTCCCAAAACCAAGAGCAACAATTCAGGATGGATTGTGATTACTATGGGATGGGGAATTGCTGTAGCCGTTGCGGCCTTTGTATCTGGCACGCTCAGCCCAGCCCACCTAAATCCAGCTGTGACGTTTGCGATGGCCTTAAAAGGAACGCTCTCTTGGGCTTCTGTTTTCCCTTATATCCTAGCCCAATTCGCAGGAGCGATGGTGGCTCAGATTTTGGTTTGGTTGCAATTCAAACCACACTATGAGGCAGAAGAAAATGCAGACAATATCCTAGCAACCTTCAGTACTGGACCAGCAATCAAGAACACAGTATCCAACTTGATCAGCGAAATCCTTGGAACTTTTGTTTTGCTCTTGACAATCTTTGCCTTGGGACTCTATGACCTTCAGGCAGGATTAGGGACCTTTGCAGTGGGAACGTTGATTGTCGGTATCGGTCTTTCACTAGGTGGGACAACGGGTTATGCCTTGAACCCAGCTCGTGACCTTGGACCTCGTATCATGCACAGCATATTGCCAATTCCAAACAAGGGAGATGGGGACTGGTCTTATGCTTGGATTCCTGTTGTAGGACCTATCCTCGGAGCGGCCCTAGCAGTTCTCGTATTTTCACTTTTCTAAGATAAAAGAGTTATTGGCAACAGAGTTTGAGATGGGAATCTCAGGCTCTTTTTTGATGGCCAAAACATTAATATTTTAACTTATCTTAAAATAAGCTAAAACCAATTTTTAAGTTATGGTAAACAGTTGAAAAAAAGGTTGATAAAGTGGTAAAATGTTAGGAAGATAAGATGCTAACAATACATACTGATAGTTAATAGAAACAATATATTAATGGATAGCTTATGAAAAAACAACGAAATTTACATGTATTCTTAGGCCGGACGGCTCTATATTTTGTAATCTTGCTTGGTTTGCTTTATTTTTTTAGTTACCTTGGTCAGAGCCAAGGCACCTTTATTTATAATGAGTTCTAGTTTAAAGGAGAAGAGGAACAGTGTCTAATAAACCGATAAAAGATATGATTGAAACGATTGAGCACTTTGCTCAAACGCAACCAACATATCCTGTCTACAATGTTTTAGGTCAAGAACATACTTATGGTGAACTGAAGGCTGATTCGGATAGTTTGGCTGCAGCTATCGACCAACTAGGCTTGCCTGAGAAATCTCCAGTCGTCGTTTTTGGTGGTCAGGAATATGAGATGTTGGCTACCTTTGTAGCGCTAACTAAGTCGGGACATGCCTATATTCCAATTGATAGCCATTCGGCCTTGGAACGAGTTTCTGCTATCGTAGAAGTTGCAGAACCGAGCTTGATTATTGCTATTTCAGATTTTCCATTAGAGCAGACAAGTATACCAATACTGAATTTAGAGCAAGTCCATGAAGCCTTTGCTCAAGCTTCTAGCTACGAGATGACCCATCCAGTCAAGGGAGATGACAACTACTACATCATCTTTACTTCTGGAACGACTGGTAAGCCAAAGGGAGTGCAGATTTCCCATGACAATCTCCTCAGCTTTACCAACTGGATGATTACAGATAAAGAGTTTGCGACGCCAAGTCGTCCACAAATGCTGGCTCAGCCCCCTTATTCTTTTGACCTATCTGTCATGTACTGGGCACCGACCTTGGCACTTGGTGGCACGCTTTTCGCTCTTCCTTCGGCCATTACTCAGGACTTCAAAAAACTCTTTGCGACGATTTTTTCCTTGCCCATCGCTATCTGGACATCAACACCGTCCTTTGCAGATATGGCTATGTTGTCAGAAGACTTTAACAGTGAGAAAATGCCAGGAATCACGCATTTCTACTTTGATGGAGAAGAATTGACGGTCAAAACAGCTCAAAAACTACGTGAGCGATTTCCAAATGCTCGTATTATCAATGCCTACGGTCCCACAGAAGCGACAGTAGCTTTGTCAGCAGTTGCTGTAACAGACGAGATGTTGGCGACTCTCAAACGCCTGCCAATCGGCTATACCAAGGCGGATTCTCCGACCTTTATCATTGATGAGGAAGGTAAGAAAGTTCCAAATGGTGAACAGGGAGAAATCATCATTTCTGGACCAGCTGTTTCAAAAGGCTATATGAACAATCCTGAAAAAACGGCAGAAGCTTTCTTTGAATTCGAAGGTCTGCCAGCCTACCACACAGGGGATGTAGGAACCATGACAGATGAGGGCTTGCTTCTCTATGGTGGACGAATGGATTTCCAGATTAAGTTTAATGGTTATCGCATTGAGCTTGAAGATGTCTCTCAAAACCTCAACAAGTCTCGCTTTATCGAGTCGGCTGTTGCTGTCCCACGTTATAACAAGGACCACAAGGTACAAAATCTACTGGCCTATGTCATCCTAAAAGACGGTGTCCGTCAGCAGTTTGAGCGTGATATCGATATTACCAAGGCTATCAAGGAAGACTTGGCAGATATCATGATGTCCTATATGATGCCATCGAAATTCCTTTATCGGGACAGCCTACCACTGACTCCTAATGGTAAGATTGACATCAAAGGCTTGATCAATGAGGTAAACAGTCGATGATGGAATTTTTCAAACAGTTTCCTCATTTGGAACCTTATGGGAATCCACAGTATTTTCTATACATCATCGGAGCGACCTTGCCCATCTTTATCGGTCTTTTTTTCAAGAAACGTTTTGCCTTATATGAGGTGCTCGTTAGTCTTTTCTTTATCCTAGCCATGTTGACAGGTGGGAAGACGGATCAAATAAGCGCTCTTATCCTTTATGTTATCTGGCAAGTGCTGCTTGTATCTTTCTACAAAAGGTACAGGAAACAACGGGATAGTAAATGGATATTTTACCTGGTTAGCTTTCTATCCCTATTGCCAATCGTCTTTGTGAAAGTATCTCCTGCTATTCATGGACCTCAATCTTTATTTGGATTTTTAGGGATTTCTTACTTGACCTTTCGTGCAGTTGGGGTTATCGTTGAGTTGAGAGACGGTGTCATCAAGGATTTAACGATTTGGCAATTCTTACGTTTTCTTCTCTTTATGCCGACCTTCTCAAGTGGTCCCATTGATCGTTTTAAACGCTTCAATGAAAATTACGAGACCATTCCTGAGCGGGATGAGCTGATGGATATGCTAGAAGAGGCTGTCAAATATATCATGCTTGGCTTCCTCTACAAGTTTATCTTGGCTCACATTTTAGGAGAGACATTATTGCCTCCGTTGAAAAATTTGGCCTTGCAGACAGGTGGTTTCTTTAACCTCTACGCTTTAGCGGTCATGTACACCTTTGGTCTGGAGCTCTTCTTTGACTTTGCGGGCTACTCTATGTTTGCCTTAGCCATTTCAAACTTGATGGGTATTCATAGTCCTATCAACTTTAACAAGCCCTTTTTGTCAAGGGATTTAAAGGAATTTTGGAATCGTTGGCACATGAGTCTGTCTTTCTGGTTCCGTGACTTTGTCTTTATGCGGATGGTCATGGTGTTGACCAGAAAGAAGGTCTTTAAAAATCGCAATGTCACTTCAAGTGTAGCCTATATTCTCAATATGCTGATTATGGGATTTTGGCATGGTGTGACCTGGTACTACATCGCCTATGGACTTTTTCATGGGATTGGGCTGGTCATCAATGATGCTTGGGTTCGTAAGAAAAAAGCGCTCAATAAAGAACGGAAAAAAGCTGGAAAGGGTTCCTTACCTGAGAATCGCTGGATTCAGTTGCTTGGCATGGTTGTCACCTTCCATGTCGTGATGGTTTCATTCTTAATCTTTTCTGGATTTTTGAATGATTTATGGTTTAAAAAATAAAAGGATATAAAAAATGGATATCAAATCAGAAGTTATTGAAATTATTGATGAGTTGTTTATGGAAGATGTTTCTGACATGATGGATGAAGATCTTTTTGATGCCGGTGTCTTGGATAGCATGGGAACGGTTGAATTGATTGTGGAGATTGAAAACCGTTTTGACATTCGTGTTCCAGTGACGGAGTTCGGTCGTGATGACTGGAATACGGCTAATAAAATCGTAGAAGGTATTACGGAGTTGAAGAATGCTTAAACGCTTGTGGCTGATCTTCGGGCCTATCTTCATTGCTGGATTTTTGGTTCTTCTACTCATCTTTTTTTATCCAGGTACAACAAGCCATAATCTGACGGAGGAGAAATACTCGGCGGCTTCTGTTAGTGCAGAGAGTTTTAAAGAGAGAAGCCAAAAAGTAAGGGCTCTTACGGATCCAAATATGCGTTTTATTCCTTTTCTAGGGTCCAGTGAATGGATTCGATTTGATAGTGTCCATCCAGCTGTTTTAGCGGAAAAATACCATCGTCCCTATCGTCCTTACTTTCTAGGTCAAGCAGGAGCAGCCTCTCTCAATCAATATTTTGGTCTACAGCAAATTTTGCCAGAAATAGAGAATAAGCAGGCTGTATTTGTCATTTCGCCTCAGTGGTTTACGGAGACAGATTATGAACCCGCAGCGTTTCAGAGATTTTTTAACAGTGACCAATTAACAGCTTTTTTGGGAAATCAATCTGGTGACATTGCTGCAAAGCATGCGGCTATTCGATTGTTAAAGCAGAATCCTAATGTTGCATTGAAAGGCATTGTTCAAAAACTGTCAAAGGGTGAAGAATTATCAGATGTTGATCAGGTTGCTATTGATCTTTTTGCGCGATTCAACGAAAAACAATCCGCTCTCTTTGGACAATTCTCCATTCGAGGACAACTCAAGTACAAGGAACACGTGGAGAACTATTTAAAAGATCTTCCGGATCAATTTTCTTATGATGAGTTAGAAAAAATTGTTCGTAAGGACGCAGAAGCAAATACGACCAATAACGATATGGGGATGGAAAATCATTTCTATACGAGAGAGATTCAAAAGGATTTAAAAAAATGGGAAGGGTATCAAAAAAATTACAACTTCCTCAAGTCCTCTGAATACAATGATTTGCAGCTGGTCCTCAATCAATTTGCTAAGTCGAATGTCAATGTGCTCTTTGTCATTCAGCCGGTTAACAAGAAGTGGATGGAGTACACAGGGCTCAGCGAAGAGATGTATCAACATGCAGTGGAGAAAATTCGTTACCAATTAGAAAGTCAGGGTTTTACCAATATTGCTGATTTTTCAAAAAATGGAGGGGACCCTTATTTTGTTAAGGACACCATTCATCTAGGATGGTTAGGTTGGCTGGCTTTTGATAAGGTTGTCAATCCTTTCTTGACGGATCCGAAACCAGCTCCAGACTACAAGATGAATGACCGCTTCTTTAGCAAGGACTGGGCGACCTATGATGGGAACATCAAAGATTTCAAATAAAATGGTCTAAAGGTTTGGGATTTAAACCCAAGCTTTTTTGTTTAAATGGCGAATATTTAAGATGAAAATAGGTCAAAAGTTTCAAAATTTTTAGAAATAGCGTATAATATAAAAGAGAAAAAGAAAAGAAAGGGATTTTAAAATGAACAAACGTTCTTTGTTACCTGTCTTATCGACAGCCCTGTTAGCTCCAGCCTTCTTAGCTGGACAAGTCTATGCTGAAGAAGCAACAACTCCTGCAGAAAGTTCAGCTGTTGTAGCGACTCCAGCTACGTCGGCGACTCCAGCTCCTGTTGAGAGCCCTGCGGTACCGGAAACTTCGGCAACTTCAGAAGCGGTTGTACCTGCAGAAACTCCGTCAGCTCCTGCTGAATCTACCAAAAGCGAAGAAAAGGACACCGTTATCTTACACACCAATGATGTCCATGGTCGTATTGTAGAGGAAAAGGGAGTAATTGGAGATGCCAAGTTAGCGACTGTCATTGAACAGGAGCGTGCGAAGTCAAATCAAAATACTCTGGTAGTTGATGCGGGAGACGCTTTTCAAGGTTTACCGATTTCCAACTCTACTAAGGGTGAAGCGCGTGCTGAAATTCTTAATCAGATGCAGTATGATGCCATGGCAGTAGGAAACCATGAGTTTGACTTTGGTCTTGATGAAGTTAAAAAATACAAGGAAATCTTGAAATTCCCATTACTTAGCTCAAATACCTATGTCAATGGAGCTCGTCTTTTTGAAGCTTCTACAATCGTTGATAAAGATAAGACTGTGGAAGGTGATGAATTTGTTGTAATCGGCGTGACAACACCTGAAACAGCAACCAAAACTCACCCTAAAAATGTCAAAGGGGTAACTTTTACAGATCCAATCTCTGAAGTCAATAAGGTCATCGAAGAAGTTCAAGCCAAGGCTCGTGCAGAAGGTAAGGACTACAAACACTATGTTGTGCTCGCTCACTTGGGTGTAGATACCACAACCCCAGTCGAATGGCGTGGTTCAACTTTGGCAGAAGCCTTGTCTAAAAATCCTCGTTTGAAAGGGAAACGCGTAACAGTAATCGACGGTCACTCTCATACAGTAGAATCAACGACTTATGGCGACAATGTTACCTATAACCAGACAGGAAGCTACCTTCATAATGTAGGGAAAATCACCTACAAATCACGTCAGCTTTTGGGCAATCCAACTCAGATTCCGGCTGCAGATGCTAAAAAATTACCAGCCAATCCAACAGTTGAAAAACTAGTCAAAGACATTAAACAAAAATACGATGCTGAAAATGCAGTTGAGATTGTTTCAAACAGCCCTGTAGAACTAAACGGTGATCGTGAAAATGTTCGAGTTCGTGAAACCAACCTCGGAAACGTCGTGGCAGACTCTCTCTATCAGTATGGTCAAACAGGATTTAGCCATCCGACAGACATCGCTGTGACAAATGGTGGTGGCTTGCGTGAAACCATTGCAAAAGGCAAACCAATCACTAAAGGAAATGTCATTGCCGTTCTTCCATTTGGGAATACCATCTCACAAATCCAAGTGACGGGGCAACAAGTTTTGGATATGTTTGAAAAATCACTCGGATCTATCTTGCAGGTCGATAAGGATGGCAAGAAGGTCTTGGATGAGAACGGGCAACCATTGTTAGAACCAAGTGGTGGTTTCTTGCAAGTTTCAGGTGTGAAGGTCTACTATGATACCAACCTACCATCAGGTAAACGTGTCTTGGCCATCCAGGTCAAAAACCGCACAACTGGTCGTTATGATCTCCTAGACCTCGCAAAAACCTACTATCTTGCAACCAATGATTTCCTAGCTGCAGGTGGCGATGGCTACACGATGTTAGGTGGTGCGCGAGAAGAAGGTCCTTCTATGGATGCAGCCTTTGAAGAGTATCTTAAAACCGCTGATTTGACCCAGTATGAAAAGGTCAATCCGAACTCACGGACGATTTCTGTGGATTCTAAAAACTTTAGTCTACCAGTAGAAACACCTCAAACGAATGCAGCTGCTAGCGATGCGACTACAAATGTGCCATTGACTTATGAGGTGGCAGGTCAATTTAGCAAGAAGGCAGTTGTCTCAGAAAAGGCCCTCCCAAATACAGGAAGTGAACAGTCCATCTTCTTGCTCTTAATGGGAATGGTAGCTGGTTTGGCAGGTATCTTATCGAGCCGAAAACCAAAGCAAAAATAGGTTAAATTTCATATCTAGAAGAGTCTAGGGAAACGTTTTTACGCCTTTTTCCCTTGACTCTTTTTTGGTTTATGATATAATTAACCAGTAAAGAATCGGTGGCTATCTATGTTTTTTTACGAAAAAGATAGCTAGGGAAGGAGTAACACATGAGACAGCTTGCGCAGGAAATCGATAACTTTTTAAACGAGGTGATCTTGAGATCTGAGAACCAGCATGAAATTCTGATCGGGCATTGCACAAGTGACGTAGCCTTGACCAATACTCAGGAACACATCCTCATGCTCCTGTCAGAAGAATCCTTAACCAACTCGGAGTTGGCTCGTCGTCTCAATGTCAGTCAGGCGGCAGTGACCAAGGCTATCAAGTCTTTAGTCAAAGAGGGTATGTTAGAGACATCCAGAGATCCAAAGGATGCGCGTGTGATTTTTTACCAACTGACAGAGCTAGCTCGACCAGTAGCGGCGGAGCATCATCACCACCATGAGCACACGCTCTCAGCCTATGAACAAGTAGCAAATCAGTTTACTCCAGATGAACAAGAAGTTATCCAGCGGTTTTTAACTGCTTTAGTAGGAGAAATCAAATAATGAGGTATATTACAGTAGAGGACTTGTCTTTCTATTATGACAAAGAACCTGTCCTTGAGCATATCAACTATAGTGTTGATAGTGGGGAGTTTGTCACTCTGACTGGTGAAAATGGGGCTGCCAAGACGACTCTTATCAAGGCTAGTCTGGGCATCTTGCAACCAAGATTTGGCAAGGTAACCATCTCAAAGACAAATACTCATGGGAAAAAGCTTAGGATCGCTTATCTTCCCCAGCAGATAGCTAGTTTTAATGCTGGCTTTCCGAGTACGGTTTATGAATTTGTCAAGTCGGGTCGCTATCCTAGAAAGGGCTGGTTCCGTCGCTTGAATGCTCATGATGAGGAACATATCAAGGCCAGTCTAGACTCGGTTGGTATGTGGGAACACCGTGACAAACGAATTGGGTCCCTCTCGGGGGGGCAAAAGCAACGAGCAGTGATTGCCCGTATGTTTGCTTCTGACCCAGATATCTTCGTCTTGGATGAGCCGACGACAGGGATGGATGCTGGAAGCAAAAATGAATTTTACGAACTCATGCACCATAGTGCCCACCATCATGGCAAGGCTGTTTTGATGATTACCCATGATCCTGAGGAAGTCAAGGACTATGCGGATCGCAATATTCATCTAGTTCGTAACCAAGATTCGCCATGGCGTTGTTTTAACGTTCACGAAAGCGACCAGGAGGTGGACCATGCTTAGTTTGTTATCTTATGATTTCATGCAGCGTGCCTTCTTGGCGGTCATTGCCATGAGTCTCTTTTCACCAGTTCTTGGGACCTTCCTTATCTTACGTCGTCAGAGTTTGATGAGTGATACCCTCAGTCACGTTTCTCTGTCAGGGGTAGCCTTTGGTCTGGTTTTGGGAATTTCTCCAACTATTTCAACCATCGCTATTGTCTTAATCGCTGCGGTCTTTCTAGAGTATCTCCGGACAGTCTATAAGAACTTTATGGAAATCGGGACTGCCATCCTCATGTCAACAGGACTTGCAGTGTCTCTTATCGTGATGAGTAAGGGGAAAAGTTCGAGCTCCATGAGTTTGGACCAATATCTCTTTGGTTCGATTGTGACCATTAGCCAGGAGCAGGTGATATTTCTCTTTGCCATTGCGGCGGTCGTTTTGCTATTGACTTTCTTGTTCTTGCGACCAATGTATATCCTGACCTTTGATGAGGACACGGCCTTTGTGGATGGCTTGCCAGTTCGTACCATGTCCATCCTCTTTAACATGGTGACAGGGGTGGCCATTGCCCTTATGATTCCAGCTGCAGGAGCTCTTCTGGTATCGACCATTATGGTCTTGCCAGCTAGTATTGCCCTTCGTCTGGGGAAAAACTTCAAATCCGTTATGTTACTAGCCAGCGCTATTGGCTTTTTGGGAATGGTGGCAGGACTTTATATTTCCTACTATGCGGAAACCCCTGCTAGCGCTAGTATCACCATTATCTTTGTAGCTGTCTTTTTGTTAGTCAGTCTACTGAAACGTTTTATCAAATAGGAGAATGAAATGAAAAAAATTAGCTTACTACTGGCTAGTCTATGTGCTCTGTTTTTAGTGGCTTGTTCCAATCAAAAACAGGCAAATGGGAAACTCAATATCGTGACAACCTTTTACCCTGTCTACGAATTTACCAAGCAAGTCGCAGGAGATACTGCTAATGTAGAACTTCTAATCGGTGCTGGTACAGAACCCCATGAGTACGAACCGTCTGCCAAGGCAGTTGCCAAAATCCAAGACGCAGATACCTTTGTCTATGAAAATGAAAATATGGAAACTTGGGTTCCAAAATTGTTAGAATCCTTGGATAAGAAAAAAGTGAAAACCATCAAGGCAACAGGTGATATGCTCCTCTTGCCAGGTGGTGAGGAAGAAGAGGAAGGGCATGATCATGGCGGTGAGGGTCACCATCACGACTACGATCCCCACGTTTGGCTTTCACCAGCACGCGCCATCAAACTGGTAGAGCATATCCGTGACAGCTTGTCAGCAGATTATCCTGATAAAAAAGAGACTTTTGAGAAGAATGCGGCTGCCTATATTGAAAAATTGCAAGCATTGGACAAGGCCTACACAGATGGCTTGTCTCAAGCTAAACAAAAGAGCTTTGTGACCCAGCACGCTGCCTTTAACTACCTTGCCTTGGACTACGGTCTCAAGCAAGTATCTATCTCAGGTCTCTCACCAGATGCAGAACCATCAGCAGCACGTTTGGCAGAATTGACAGAGTATATCAAGAAAAACAAGATTTCTTATATCTACTTTGAAGAAAATGCCTCACAAGCCCTCGCCAATACACTTTCAAAAGAAACAGGTGTCAAACTAGACGTGCTCAATCCGCTAGAAAGTCTAACAGAAGAAGCAACCAAGGCCGGTGAGGATTATATCTCTGTGATGGAGAAAAACCTCAAGGCTTTGAAACAAACAACGGACCAAGAAGGACCAGAAATCGAGCCAGAGAAGGAAGAAAACACTAAGACAGTTCACAACGGTTACTTTGAGGATGCAGATGTCAAAGATCGTACCTTGAGTGACTATGTTGGCAACTGGCAGTCAGTTTATCCTTTCCTTGAGGATGGAACCTTTGATCAAGTCTTTGACTACAAGGCTAAGTTGACTGGTAAGATGACCAAGGATGAGTATAAGGCTTACTATAGAAAAGGCTATCAGACAGATGTGACTAAGATCAACATCTCGGACAACACTATGGAATTTGTTCAAGGTGGTCAAAGCAAGAAATTCACCTATAAGTATGTCGGCAAGAAAATCTTGACTTATAAGAAAGGCAATCGTGGCGTGCGCTTCCTCTTTGAAGCGACAGATGCGGATGCTGGACAGTTCAAGTACGTTCAGTTTAGTGACCACAATATCGCCCCAGTCAAGGCAGAACATTTCCATATCTTCTTTGGAGGTACTAGCCAAGAAGCCCTCTTTGAAGAGATGGATAACTGGCCAACCTACTACCCAGATAACCTATCTGGTCAAGAAATCGCCCAAGAAATGTTGGCGCATTGATGCAAGAGAGAATCCCGCAAATCTGCGGGATTTTTTGCTAGAAACGATTATCTGAGTAGGTTGTGGGCGCTATAGTACTACAGCTGTGCTGTTCACAATGTGATAAAGAGGTCATTTTCTACTGGCTGATTCTCACTAGCTGGCGAATGCAAAAGCTACGATTGTACAAATTATAGAATCTTTTCAGGGGATTTAGGAAGGGAGCTTAGTCATATTGACGCTGCTATCGCTTTTTGTTATAGTCAAGGAGAGAGCGGTCTGGAACACTAGTTTATTCACAGTCTGTGGATAAGTCTAGGGGAAAATGACATATAACTCAGGGTGTTGAAGCACCCTGATACTAGTTCCGTACATTAGTAACTTGCTAGAGAGCTAGTAGAAACCCTAGTACAGAGCTGTTTGACAAAGGTCTGTTTAGGGTGAAGGCCTCTAAGTCTAAGAGCTGGATTTTGGAGAAACTAGTTTTTAGGCATGTTTTCTTATCCACAAGTTGTGGATAATTTTGTGAACAAGAGAAAGAGATGTGAGATGATGACGAACATAAAACCGCATGGACCATTACCAAGTCAGGCCCAGCTGGATTATTTAGAGGATGAACTAGCTGCCTTTATCCATTTTGGTCCCAATACCTTTTATGACCAGGAATGGGGAAGTGGGCAAGAGGATCCTATGCGTTTTAACCCGACTAAGTTGGATGCGCGTGAATGGGTTCGAGTGCTTAAAGAAACGGGTTTTAAAAAGCTGATTTTGGTGGTGAAGCACCACGATGGCTTTGTTCTCTACCCGACAGCCCATACAGACTATTCGGTCAAGGCTAGCCCTTGGAGGGATGGAAAAGGGGACTTGCTCCTTGAGGTTTCCAAAGCTGTAACTGAGTTTGACATGGATATGGGAGTGTATTTGTCTCCTTGGGATACTCACAGTCCCCTCTATCACGTGGAGCGAGAAGCGGCTTACAATGCCTACTATCTGGCTCAATTGAAGGAAATCTTGTCAAATCCTGCCTATGGGAATGCCGGTAAGTTCACTGAGGTGTGGATGGATGGTGCTCGAGGCGAAGGGGCCCAGAAGATCAACTATAAGTTTGAGACCTGGTTTGAAACCATTCGTGACTTGCAGGGCGATTGTTTGACTTTCTCAACTGAGGGAACTAGTATCCGCTGGATTGGAAATGAACGGGGCTATGCAGGGGATCCCTTGTGGCAAAAAGTCAAGCCAGACCAGCTAGGAACAGAAGCGGAATTAGATTATCTACAGCACGGAGACCCCTTTGGGACGCTATTTTCCATCGGTGAGGCAGATGTTTCTCTTCGGCCAGGCTGGTTTTACCATGAGGATCAGGATCCCAAGTCTCTCGAGGAGTTGGTCGAAATCTACTTTCACTCGGTAGGGCGGGGAACTCCACTCTTGCTTAATATCCCACCGAACCAAGATGGCCTCTTTGATGAGAAGGATATCCAGCGTCTCTATGAATTTGCTACCTATCGTGACGAGCTCTATAAAGAAGATTTGGCTTTGGGAGGCAAGGTATCTGGCCCTGCTCTATCACCAGACTTTGCTTGTCATCATCTGATAGATGGACTAGAGACTAGTTCTTGGGCAAGTGATGCAGAGTTGCCAATCCAATTAGAGCTCGATTTAGGATCTCCTAAAACTTTTGATGTGATCGAGCTGAGAGAAGATTTGAAGTTGGGGCAACGCATCGCTGCTTTCCATGTTCAGGTAGAGTTGGATGGTGCCTGGCAGGAGTTTGGCTCTGGTTATACTGTTGGCTACAAACGTCTCTTACGAGGATCAGTCGTTGAGGCGCAGAAGATACGCGTGACCATTACAGAGGCACAGGCTTTGCCTTTGTTGACCAAGATTTCACTCTATAAAACACCTACCTTGTCGAAAAAAGAAACTGTTCAGCAACTAGAGTTTTCAGAAAAAATTCTCGCTGTGACCAAGGGAGAAAATGTCCACTTTACAGTGAAGCGCATAGAATCTAGCAGTCCTTTAGAAGCTAAGATTTCGATTCAACCAGGGACGGGTGTGCATGGTGTCGCTTATCGGGACGAGATTCAAGTCCTTGCGTTTCAAGTTGGCGAGATTGAAAAAAGGCTGACGATACCAACCTTGTATTTTGTAGGAGATAAAAGCTTAGATTTTTATCTGAATTTGACGGTAGATGGTCAGCTTGTTGACCAGCTTCAGGTCCAAGTTTCATAAAAGAAGAACCTTTGCGCGATGCAAAGGTTCTTTTGGTTATGAGTGATTTGGCAACCAGCTAAGTGTAAAGGTCAGTTGCTCAGCTTTCAAGAGGTCTTGGTGTTGAAGGCTAGATACTATGTTCTTGTCCAATCGGCATTCTTTGACAAAGTTGAAATGGCTGTGGTTTTGCTCGGCATGGATATCCAGCCATTTATTTTCCTTAGCCAGGTAGATACGGAGGTGATCAAAGAGAGGGATTCCGAGGTCGTAACTGGGTTTTCCTGGACAGGTCGGATAGAATCCGAGAGCTGACCAGATATACCAAGCAGAGAGACTGCCATTGTCCTCATCGCCAGGATAGGCTTGCCAGCTGGGGTGAAAGGCTTTCTGACGTATCGACTTGATGAGTAGAGCAGTGTAGTCTGGATAGTTGCTATAGCGAAAGAGATATGGAATGTGGAAGCTAGGCTGGTTGGAAATGGCGATTTGCCCAAAAGGAGCGGTAGCCATCTCGCTCATCTCGTGAATCTCGTAACCATAGCCAGTCGTCTCAAAGAGAGGAGCGTCCTGACAGGCTTTCAAAAGATAATTGCTGAAGGCTTCTTTTCCACCCATAAGCTGGATTAAGCCTGGGATGTCATGGAGGACGCCTAAAGTCGCTTGAATGGCAGAGCATTCGGCGTAGTCGCGTCCCCAACTATAGGGAGAGAAGTCAGGGCGGAAGTTGCCTTGGCTGTCTCGCGCACGCATGTAACCTGTCTTAGCGTCAAATAGATGGCGGTAATTTTGAGACGCAGTTCTATAAGTTTCCGCGATGTCATTCTGACCAAGCTTTTCGGCACAGCTAGCGATACAAAAGTCACTATAGGCGTAGTCTAGAGTGTGGCTGACGCTTTCGTGGTGGTCGGTAGAGAGGTAGCCAAGCTCTTGGTATTGGGTTAGTCCGTGGCGACCATTGATGCCGAGAGGGTCGGACTTGCTGGCTGTTTCAAGCATGGCCTGGAGGAGTTCTTCTTCTAGGTCGGGGGCCATGTCCTTGCAGGCGCTATCTGCGATAATGCCATCTAAAAGGGTACCAGGCATCATACCCCGTTCGTCTGGAGCTAGCCATTTTGGAAGGAATCCAGTATCGCGGTAGCTATTGAGAAAGCCTTCTAAAAAGAGACGATAGTGTTCCGGTATGATAAGGGCAAAGAGGGGAAATGTGGTGCGGAAGGTATCCCAGAAACCATTGTTGCTAAAGAGGACACCGGGCTTGACAGTACCAGTAGTCATATCCATGTGGATGGCTTGCCCTGATTCATCAACCTCATAAAAAGTCTGTGGGAAGAGGAAGAGTCTGTAAAGGCAGTGGTCAAAGAAGGTCCGGTCGGTTTCCCCTGTCTCCACGATATCAAAACGGTGGAGGAGATTTTCCCAGTCTGCTTGGGCATTTGCTTTACAGCTATCAAAGTCCGTTTGAGGTAGATTAAGCAGCGCTTGAGAAGGAGAAATAAAGGAAGTTGCTAGTTGAATCTCGGCTTGACTGCTTGCTAAGTCAATTCGCCAGTCTCCACCTTCTTGGCTGACAGCAAGGATATCTGTATTCATTTGCAGGGAAGTAAAGAGTATCAGTGGATTTTTGTTGGTCTCTGTTTTGCCTTCTTGTCTTAGGGCCAGAGTCCGCTTATCTACCTGCTCAACTGTTAGGTCATCTGCTGTATGAAGATAGAGCGAGAGGGCTTTGCCTTGCTTTTGCTCCAAACGAATAGAAGCGCCGTAGCAAGTCGGTGTGAGCTGGGTTTCAATCTGATAGCGTAGGGAGAAAATATTCAGATAATGAGGTTGGAAAGAGGCCTTATCTATGTCATAGGAAGACTGACGATGGAAGAGGCTGTCTCCACCTAGTTGGCCTGTGACAGGTGTCAAAAGGAGCCAAGAGTAGTCCCCAATCCAAGGGCTGGGCTGGTGGGTTAATCGAATCCCCTGAAAGATAGGCAGATGCGGATCGAAAAACCAAGCTCCTTCCTGGTCACTGGTCTGGGGTACAAAGTAATTCATCCCAAAAGGAACGCCTGCGTAAGGCAGGGTATTTCCACGAGAAAAGGCATGCTTACTGGCAGTTCCAAAGCGGGTATCGATGGTTTCAAGTAGTGGTTTCATAGTCTTTCCTTTAGCTGTTTTTCTACATTATATCAGAAAAATGAGACCTTTAGATATGGGGTTCGAAAGTAAGCAATTTTGTAGAAAAATGACTATCATTTGTGTATGTATTTTCTGTCTCAAAAACTATATACTGAACATGAAACTTGTTTGAAAGAGGAAACTGCACGATGATTTATTCGAAAGAAATTGTTAGAGAATGGCTGGATGAAGTAGCAGAGCGGGCTAAGGACCATCCGGAGTGGGTGGATGTCTTTGAGCGTTGCTATACTGACACCTTGGACAATACGGTTGAGATCCTAGAAGATGGTTCAACCTTTGTACTCACAGGAGATATTCCTGCCATGTGGCTTCGGGATTCGACTGCCCAACTCAGACCCTACCTTCATGTGGCTAAAAGAGATCCTCTCCTGCGTCAGACCATTGCAGGTTTGGTTAAGCGTCAGATGACCTTGGTGCTCAAGGATCCTTATGCCAATTCCTTTAACATTGAGGAAAACTGGAGGGGTCACCACGAGACTGACCATACCGACCTTAATGGCTGGATTTGGGAACGCAAGTATGAGGTGGACTCGCTTTGCTATCCTTTGCAGTTGGCTTATCTCCTTTGGAAAGAGACTGGCGAGACCAGTCAGTTTGATGAGACTTTTGTCGCAGCGACCAAGGAAATCCTTCACCTATGGACAGTGGAGCAAGACCACAAGAATTCTCCTTATCGTTTTGTCCGTGATACGGACCGCAAGGAAGACACCTTGGTAAATGATGGCTTTGGACCTGACTTTGCGGTGACAGGTATGACTTGGTCAGCCTTTCGACCGAGTGATGATTGCTGTCAGTATAGCTATTTGATTCCATCCAATATGTTTGCAGTCGTTGTCTTGGGTTATGTCCAAGAAATCTTTGCAGAACTAGATCTAGCTGATAGCCAAAACATCATCGCAGACGCTAAACGTCTGCAAGCAGAGATTCAAGAAGGAATCGAAAACTACGCTTATACCTCCAACAGCAAGGGTGAAAAGATTTACGCCTTTGAAGTGGATGGTCTAGGAAATGCTAGCATCATGGATGATCCAAACGTACCAAGTTTGTTGGCTGCGCCTTATCTGGGTTATTGCGACATTGAAGACGAAGTGTATCAAGCCACTCGTCGCACCATTCTCAGCCCTGAAAATCCCTACTTCTATGAAGGAGAGTACGCAAGTGGACTCGGAAGTTCCCATACCTTCTATCGCTATATCTGGCCCATTGCCCTATCTATCCAAGGTTTGACAACAAGAGATAAGGCAGAGAAGAAATTCTTACTCGATCAGCTGGTTGCCTGCGATGGTGGCACAGGTGTCATGCATGAAAGCTTCCACGTGGACGACCCAACGCTTTACTCACGTGAATGGTTTTCTTGGGCCAACATGATGTTCTGTGAATTAGTCTTGGATTACCTGGATATTCGTTAAGGAGCGCGCTTTAGTTTCACCGATTCGTGTCAGAATCACACCTTTACATTTAAAACGTTAAAATTTAAATTTAGAATGAGGTTTAACTCATGGAAAATGTTGTTGTACATATTATCTCACATAGTCACTGGGATCGTGAGTGGTACTTGCCTTTTGAAAGCCACCGGATGCAGTTGGTGGAATTGTTTGACAATCTTTTTGATCTCTTTGAAAATGACCCTGAGTTCAAGAGCTTCCACTTGGATGGCCAAACCATTGTCCTTGATGACTATTTGGAAATTCGCCCTGAAAATCGTGACAAAGTCCAAGGTTACATCGACCAAGGCAAACTCAAAATTGGTCCCTTTTACATCTTGCAGGATGATTACTTGATTTCCAGCGAAGCCAATGTTCGCAATACCTTGATTGGTCAAGCAGAATGTGCAAAATGGGGCAAATCCACTCAGATTGGTTACTTCCCAGATACCTTTGGAAATATGGGACAAGCGCCTCAAATCCTTCAAAAATCAGGCATTCACGTGGCAGCCTTTGGGCGTGGTGTGAAGCCGATTGGATTTGACAACCAAGTCCTCGAAGATGAGCAGTTTACTTCTCAGTTTTCAGAAATGTACTGGCAGGGCGCTGATGGAAGTCGTGTCCTCGGTATCCTCTTCGCCAACTGGTACAGTAACGGGAATGAAATCCCTGTTGATAAGGATGAGGCCCTTGCCTTTTGGAAACAAAAATTGTCAGACGTGCGTGACTACGCTTCGACCAACCAATGGTTGATGATGAACGGATGTGACCACCAGCCTGTACAGCGAAATCTGAGCGAAGCCATTCGTGTAGCAAATGAACTCTTCCCAGATGTGACCTTTGTGCATAGTTCCTTTGATGACTATATCCACGCAGTAGAAAGTGCTCTGCCTGAGCAACTATCTACGGTTACAGGTGAGTTGACCAGTCAAGAAACAGACGGTTGGTATACACTTGCTAACACTTCTTCATCCCGTATTTACCTCAAACAAGCTTTCCAAGAAAATAGCAACCTCCTAGAACAAGTAGTGGAGCCATTGACTGTCATCACTGGTGGGCACAACCATAAGGACCAGTTGACCTATGCTTGGAAAGTCCTTCTACAAAATGCGCCACATGATAGTATCTGTGGCTGTAGTGTGGACGAGGTTCACCGTGAGATGGAAACACGTTTTGCCAAGGTCAACCAAGTCGGAAATTTCATTAAGACCAATCTTCTCAATGAGTGGAAGGGCAAAATCGCAACTCATGAAGCCCAAAGCGACTATCTCTTTACCGTCATTAACACAGGCTTGCATGACAAGGTTGATACAGTCAGCACCGTGATTGATGTGGCGACTTGTGATTTCAAAGAATTGCACCCAACAGAAGGCTATAAGAAGATGGCAGCCTTGACCTTGCCAAACTACCGTGTCGAAGACTTAGAAGGGCATGCTGTAGAAGCGAAAATCGAAGATCTGGGAGCTAACTTTGAGTATGATTTGCCAAAAGATAAGTTCCGTCAGGCTCGCATCGCTCGACAAGTGCGCGTGACAGTACCGGTTCATCTGGCACCACTTTCTTGGACAACTTTCCAATTGCTCGAAGGAGAACAAGAACACCGTGACGGTATTTACCAAAACGGAGTGATCGATACGCCATTTGTAACGGTCAGTGTGGATGATACTATCACAGTCTACGACAAGACAACTCATGAAGCTTATGAAGATGTTATTCGCTTTGAAGACCGTGGTGATATCGGAAATGAGTATATCTACTTCCAACCAAAAGGAACAGAGCCTATCTACGCAGAACTCAAAGGCTGTGAAGTCTTGGAAAATACAGCTCGTTTTGCCAAGATTTTGCTCAAGCATGAATTGACAATTCCAGTAAGTGCAGACGAAAAACTGGATGCGGAACAAAGAGGAATCATCGAGTTTATGACGCGTGAAGCTGGGCGCTCAGAAGAATTGACAACCCTTCCTATGGAAACAGAGATGACCGTCTTTGTTGACAATCCACAAATTCGTTTCAAGACTCGCTTTACTAACACAGCCAAGGACCACCGTATCCGTCTCTTGGTTAAGACTCATAATACGCGTCCAAGCAATGATACGGAAAGCATTTATGAGGTGGTGACACGACCAAACAAACCAGCTGCTTCTTGGGAAAATCCTGAAAATCCTCAACACCAACAAGCCTTCGTCAGTCTGTATGATGATGAAAAAGGGGTGACAGTGGCTAATAAAGGATTGCACGAGTATGAAATCCTTGGAGACGATACCATTGCCGTGACCATTCTTCGTGCCTCAGGTGAGTTAGGTGACTGGGGTTACTTCCCAACACCAGAGGCTCAGTGCTTGCGTGAGTTTGAAGTCGAGTTTGCACTTGAGTGCCACCAAGCAGGGGAACGCTTCTCAGCCTTCCGTCGTGCCAAAGCCTTCCAAACACCATTTACTAGTCTTCAGCTTACTAAACAAGAAGGAAGTGTGGCAGCGACTGGTAGCCTCTTGAGCCATGCGGCGCTCAGCTTGCCACAAGTCTGCCCGACAGCCTTTAAGGTAGCTGAAAATGAAGAAGGATATGTACTTCGTTACTACAATATGAGCCAAGAAAATGTGCGCATATCTGAACACCAACAAACCATTCTTGACTTACTTGAGCGACCATATCCAGTTCATTCAGGACTATTAGCGCCACAAGAAATTCGTACAGAATTGATCAAAAAAGAAGAAATTTAACAGTTTTAAAGTGTTTGATAACTAATACTATGAGATAGAAAGGAGGGGCGAAAGAGTTAGGATGAACTACTGAGTCGCCCCTTTTTATGGGAAGAACAATGACCATTGCAACCATTGATATCGGAGGGACTGGGATTAAGTTTGCCAGTCTGACTCCTGATGGAAAAATACTAGATAAGACAAGTATTCCGACGCCAGAAAGTTTGGAGGATTTACTAGCTTGGCTAGACCAACGCTTGGCAGAACAAGATTATAAGGGCATTGCTATGAGTGTTCCAGGCGCGGTCAATCAAGAAACAGGTGTGATTGAGGGCATCAGTGCCGTCCCTTACATCCATGGCTTTTCTTGGTATGAAACTCTTGCTCATCATCAACTCCCTGTCCATCTAGAAAATGATGCCAACTGTGTTGGACTTAGTGAACTGCTGGCTCACCCAGAGATTGAAAATGCAGCCTGTGTCGTGATTGGGACAGGAATTGGCGGTGCCATGATTATCAATGGCAAACTTCACCGAGGTCGCCACGGCTTGGGAGGAGAGTTTGGCTACATGACAACTATCGAGCCTGCGGAAAAGCTCAACAACTGGTCGCAACTAGCGTCAACTGGAAATATGGTGCGATACGTGATTGAAAAATCTGGTCAGACTGACTGGGACGGACGCAAGATTTACCAAGAGGCCGCAGCTGGCAATGTTCTTTGTCAAGAAGCCATTTTGCGTATGAACCGTAATTTGGCTCAAGGTTTGCTTAATATCCAGTATCTCATCGACCCAGATGTCATTAGTCTGGGAGGCTCCATCAGTCAGAATCCAGACTTTATCCAAGGTGTCAAAAAAGCTGTCGATGAATTTGTCGAAACCTACGAAGAATACACGGTCGCACCAGTTATCCAGGCCTGCACCTATCACGCAGACGCCAATCTCTACGGTGCCCTTGTCAACTGGCTACAGGAGGAAAACCAATGGTAGTTTTTACAGGACTTAGTCCTAAACAAACTCAGGCAATCGACTTGCTGACAAAACATATCTCTTTACCAGATGTGGAAGTTGCAGTCGCTCAGTCTGACCAAACGTCTATCTCGATTATAGGTCAAGGTGGACACTATCAACTAACCTATCGCAAACCTCACCAACTCTACCGCGCCTTGTCAGTGCTAGCAACAGCTCTAGTAGAAGGTGATAAGGTAGCGATTGAGGAGCAGGCGGCTTATGAAGATTTAGCCTACATGGCAGACTGTTCTCGCAATGCAGTTTTGAATGTGGCTTCTGCCAAACAGATGATTGAAGTCTTGGCTCTCATGGGTTACTCAACCTTCGAGCTCTACATGGAAGATACCTACCAGATTGAGGGGCAACCTTACTTTGGTTACTTCCGCGGGGCTTATTCAGCAGAGGAGTTGCAGGAAATCGAAGCCTATGCCCAGCAGTTTGATATGACCTTTGTGCCTTGTATCCAGACCTTGGCCCACTTGTCAGCCTTCGTCAAATGGGGTGTCAAAGAAGTGCAAGAACTCCGTGATGTAGAGGACATTCTCCTTATCGGTGAAGAAAAGGTTTATGATTTGATTGACGGGATGTTTGCCACTCTGTCTAAACTGCAGACACGCAAGGTCAATATTGGGATGGACGAAGCTCACTTGGTTGGTTTGGGGCGCTACCTCATTTTGAACGGTGTTGTGGACCGTAGTCTCCTCATGTGCCAACACTTGGAGCGTGTGTTGGATATTGCAGACAAGTATGGTTTCCACTGCCAAATGTGGAGTGACATGTTCTTCAAACTCATGTCAGCAGATGGCCAGTACGACCGCGATGTGGAAATTCCTGAGGAAACTCGTGTCTACCTAGACCGTCTCAAAGACCGTGTAACCTTGGTTTACTGGGATTATTATCAGGACAGCGAAGAAAAGTACAATCGCAATTTCCGCAATCACCACAAGATTAGCCAAGATATTACCTTTGCAGGTGGTGCTTGGAAGTGGATCGGTTTTACACCCAACAACCATTTCAGCCATCTCATCGCTATGGAGGCCAACAAAGCCTGTCGTGCTAATCAGATAAAAGAGGTCATTGTAACGGGTTGGGGGGACAATGGTGGAGAAACTGCCCAGTTTTCTATTCTACCAAGTCTGCAAATCTGGGCAGAACTCAGCTACCGCAATGACCTCGACCGTTTGTCTGCACACTTCAAGACCAATACGGGTCTATCGGTTGAGGACTTTATACAGATTGACCTAGCTAACCTCTTGCCAGACCTGCCAGATAATCTCAGTGGTATCAATCCCAACCGCTATGTCTTTTATCAGGATGTTCTTTGTCCGATTCTTGACAGGCACGTGACACCTGAACAGGACAAACCACACTTCGCTCAGGCAGCTGAGACGCTTTCTGAAATCAAAGAAAAAGCAGGAAATTATGCTTACCTCTTTGAAACTCAGGCCCAGTTGAACCAGATTTTAAGCAGTAAAGTGGATGTGGGACGACGCATCCGTCAGGCCTACCAAGCGGGTGATAAAGAAAGTCTGAGAGAAATCGCAAGACAAGAATTACCAAAACTCAGAAGCGAGATTGAACACTTCCATGCTCTCTTTAGCCACCAATGGTTGAAAGAAAACAAGGTCTTTGGCTTGGATACAGTCGATATCCGTATGGGCGGACTCTTGCAACGGTTCAAACGAGCAGAAAGCCGCATCGAAACTTATCTAGCAGGGCAGATTGACCGCATCGACGAGCTAGAAGTTGAAATCCTACCATTTACTGACTTCTACGCAGACAAGGATTTCGCAGCAACTACAGCCAACCAGTGGCATACTATTGCGACCGCATCGACGATTTATACGACTTAACACTCTTCGAAAATCTCTTCAAACCACGTCAGCTTCGCCTTGCCGTATATATGTTACTGACTTCGTCAGTTTTATCTGCAACCTCAAAGCAGTGCTTTGAGCAGCTTGCGGCTAGCTTCCTAGTTTGCTCTTTGATTTTCATTGAGTATAAAAACAAGAACAGTGTCCCTTGTTCAGAGTGTTTCTCGTGAAACCTATTTCTTATAAAAAACTTCTCCACAAAAAATAATTTGTGGAGTTTTTTCTATAATTAGTAGTTTAACCTAGCCTTCAAATAGGAGTATACTAATAATGTAATCGTTATCAAACCTAAAAATTCGATGAAATCAGTTTTTAGGAATAAAATGGGAGGAAATTATGAAAAAGTTTTCAAAGACCTTGAGGGATAACTGGATTTTTCTCTTGATGGTTTTACCAGGGGCACTTTGGTTGATTCTATTCTTCTATATCCCAGTATTTGGAAATGTGGTCGCCTTTAAAGATTACCATATGAGTGGTGAAGGATTTATCCACAGTATTATGAATAGTAAGTGGGTCGGCCTCGATAACTTTAAGTTCTTGTTTAGTTCTAAAGATGCCTTTATCATTACTCGAAATACCGTCCTTTACAACCTTGGATTCATCTTTATTGGTTTGATTGTGTCGGTTGGAATTGCCATCATCCTCAGTGAGCTTCGTTCTAAGAGAATGGTTAAAATTTTCCAAACGTCTATGTTGTTCCCTTACTTTCTGTCATGGGTTATCATCAGTTTCTTTACAGATGCCTTCCTAAACATTGACAAAGGGGTCTTCAACCATTTCCTAACATCCATTGGCATGAAGGAAGTCAACTTTTACGCTGACTTAGGCATTTGGCCATACCTTCTCCTTTTCCTAGGTATTTGGAAAGGCTTTGGATATAGCAGTGTCATGTACTATGCAACAATCATGGGAATTGACCCAACCTACTACGAAGCAGCAACAGTGGACGGGGCTAGCAAGTGGCAACGCATTCGCAACGTAACCATTCCTCAGTTGACTCCGCTTGTAACTGTATTGACCATCCTTGCAGTCGGAAATATCTTCCGCGCAGACTTCGGTCTCTTCTATCAAATCCCACACAATGCTGGTCAGCTTTACAATGTAACTAACGTTTTGGACGTATATGTCTTTAATGGTTTGACTCAGACAGCAGATATCGGTATGGCTTCAGCAGCCGGTCTTTACCAATCCGTTGTCGGCTTGATACTGGTTATTCTATCAAACTTGCTTGCAAGACGAGTTGATCCAAACTCAGCTTTGTTCTAGAAAGGGGGAGAATATGGCAGAAAAGAAAATTAAAAAAGAAAAAATCGATAATGTCGGCATTCACTCCTTCAGTAAGAAAGCAGATATCTTCTTTAGTATCATCTCTGGTTTGATCGCTCTTTCTTGTATCTTGCCCTTTATCTTCGTTATCATCATTTCGGTGACAGACGAAAAGAGCATCCTCCAGTATGGATATAGCTTTTTCCCTTCGAAATTTGGTGTAGATGGATTCCAGTTCTTAGCTCAGTTTAAAGATAAGATCCTCCAAGCGCTCTTTATCTCAGTTTTTGTAACCGTAGTCGGAACAGTGACCAACGTCTTCATCACGACAACTTATGCCTACGCCATCTCACGGACAACCTTTAAGTACCGCAGATTCTTCACGATCTTCGCTCTTCTTAGTATGTTGTTCAATGCTGGTTTGGTACCAGGCTATATCGTGGTCACTCGTTTGCTTCAACTTGGTGATACCGTTTGGGCCTTGATTGTTCCAATGCTTCTTTCACCATTCAACATCATCTTGATGCGTTCCTTCTTCAAGAAGACCATTCCAGAAGCTATTCTCGAATCTGCTCGTATCGATGGTGCCAGTGAAGCTCGAATCTTCTTCCAGATTTGTTTGCCATTGTCACTTCCAGGTATCGCAACCATCACGCTTTTGACAGCTCTTGGATTCTGGAACGACTGGTTCAACGCCCTTCTTTACATCAAGAGTGACAACTTGTATCCATTACAGTATTTGCTCATGCAAATCCAACAAAATATGGACTACATCGCCAAAGCAGTCGGTCTTTCTGGTCAACTGGGAGTCGCTCTTCCAAAGGAAACGGGTCGTATGGCCATGGTTGTCGTTGCAACCCTTCCAATCGCGATTCTCTATCCATTCTTCCAACGCTACTTTGTAAAAGGTTTGACCATCGGTGGTGTGAAAGAATAGGACTTACTGAGAAACATCGTTTCTCCCTTCCCAACTTCATCTTAGTGGCTGAAGTTAAAATCATTAAATCGTTTATAAGTTTAAAAATAAAAAAAGGAGTTTTTATCATGAAAAACTGGAAAAAATATGCTTTTGCATCTGCTAGCGTAGTCGCTTTGGCTGCAAGTCTTGCTGCCTGTGGAAACCTTACAGGTAACAACAAAAAAGCTGCAGATACTACTTCAGGTGAAAAACCTGTAATCAAAATGTACCAAATCGGTGACAAACCAGACAACTTGGATGAATTGCTAGAAAATGCAAACAAAATCATCGAAGAAAAAGTCGGTGCTAAATTGGATATCCAATACCTTGGATGGGGTGACTATGATAAGAAAATGTCTGTTATCACATCATCTGGTGAAAACTATGATATCGCATTTGCATCTAACTATGTCGTAAATGCTCAAAAAGGTGCCTATGCTGACTTAACAGAATTGTATAAAAAAGAAGGAGCAGAGCTTTACAAAGCACTTGACCCAGCTTACATCAAAGGGAACACTGTAAACGGTAAGATCTATGCAGTACCAGTTGCAGCTAACGTTGCATCATCTCAAAACTTTGCCTTCAACGGAACTCTTCTTGCTAAATACGGTATCGATATTTCAGGTGTAACTTCATACGAAACACTTGAGCCAGTCTTGAAACAAATCAAAGAAAAAGCTCCAGATGTAGTACCATTTGCGGTTACGAAGAACTTTATCCCATCTGATAACTTTGACTACCCAGTACCAAACGGACTTCCATTTGTTATCGACCTTGAAGGAGACACTACTAAGATCGTAAACCGTTACGAAGTGCCTCGTTTCAAAGAACACTTGAAGACTCTTCACAAATTCTATGAAGAAGGGTATATTCCAAAAGACGTAGCAACAAGCGACACTTCATTTGACCTTCAACAAGATACTTGGTTTGTTCGTGAAGAAACAGTAGGACCAGCTGACTATGGTAACAGTTTGCTCTCTCGTGTTGCTAACAAAGATATCCAAATCAAACCAATCACTAACTTTATCAAGAAAAACCAAACAACACAAGTTGCTAACTTTGTCATCTCAAACAACTCTAAGAACAAAGAAAAATCAATGGAAGTGTTGAACCTCTTGAACACGAACCCAGAACTCTTGAACGGTCTTGTTTACGGTCCAGAAGGCAAGAACTGGGAAAAAATTCAAGGTAAAGAAAACCGTGTACGTGTCCTTGATGGCTACAAAGGAAATACTCACATGGGTGGATGGAACACTGGTAACAACTGGATTCTTTACATCAACGAAAACGTTACAGATCAACAAATCGAAGATTCTAAGAAACAATTGGCAGAAGCTAAAGAATCTCCAGCACTTGGATTTATCTTTAACACTGACAATGTGAAATCTGAAATCTCAGCAATTTCTAACACAATGCAACAATTCGATACAGCTATCAACACTGGTACTGTAGACCCAGATAAAGCAATCCCAGAATTGATGGAAAAATTGAAATCTGAAGGTGCCTACGAAAAAGTATTGAACGAAATGCAAAAACAATACGACGAATTCTTGAAAAACAAAAAATCATAAGTTCGATTGATTTCGTGTATTCATTCCTAATTCCTAAAAATGTGATCACTGCCTTCCTTAGTTCTCTAGGGGAGGTAGTGATTTTTAGGATGTAAAAATGAAAAGAGTGGTTCTGAGGGTTTATACGATGTGATACACATACATCTATAGGGGATTTATTATGAAAAAATATCGTCTTCTTTTCAAAATGAGTGCTGTCTTCTCTTACCTATTTTTCGTATTTGGCCTTTCCCAGCTGACGCTTATTGTCCAAAACTATTGGCAATTTTCTTCCCAGATTGGCAATTTCTTCTGGATTCAAAATATCTTGAGTTTGCTATTTAGCGGAGTCATGATTTGGATTCTGGTTAAGACAGGCCATGGTTATCTCTTTCGCATTCCAAGAGAAAAATGGCTTTGGTATTCGATTTTGACAGTATTAGTGGTAGTGCTCCAGATCTTTTTTAACGTTCAGACAGCTAAACATGTTCAGTCAACTGCTGAAGGTTGGGCTGTATTGATTGGTTATAGTGGGACTAACTTTGCAGAGCTAGGTATCTATATAGCCCTGTTCTTTCTGATTCCACTGATGGAAGAGTTAATCTATAGAGGATTACTGCAACACGCCTTTTTTAAAGATTCGAGATTTGCTCTTGATTTGCTTCTTCCGTCCATTTTATTTGCTCTCCCTCATTTTTCAAGCCTTCCTAGTCTGTTAGATATCTTCGTCTTTGCAACATCTGGAATCATTTTTGCTGGTTTGACCCGTTATACCAAGAGCATTTATCCTTCCTATGCGGTGCATGTGATCAATAATATTGTAGCGACATTGCCATTTCTGCTGACGTTTTTACATAGGGCGTTTGGGTAAAATACTGGCTGGAGAGTTAGGAATTATAGTTTTTCAATTTATAAGTGAATTTCAGGAGGGAAATGAGTATGACACCATTAAAATGGTTCGATGGAGGTAGAGAAAGGCGTTGTGAAGCGATGACCATCATTGATCATCTATTGGAAGATATAAAGGCTGCGCCTCAACTTACTCCCTTGAAAAATCAGTTAGTGATTTATAAAAAACGATTAAAGGATGATGGAACCTCTACTCCATTTATTCTGAGCCAAATGAACGTTGACATCTCACGTGTGTTGATTGACAATAAGCTGGGTTTGTCAGAAAGTCAAGCTAAGCAAATCAAAAAATTGAGAGAATTATCTGCGATTCGCTATGGTTACTGATGAAGTGCAGGGGTAGGACTCTTTCAACAATTTCCGGTCAAATAAATTGCATTCGTTTTCTCAAGTGGGTATACTAGTATAGTTGAATGAAAAATTCTGAAAATTTAAGAATAGAAAAGAGAACAAATCTTATGGCAAAAGATATTCGTGTCTTACTTTACTACCTCTATACTCCAATTGAAAATGCAGAGCAATTTGCTGCAGACCACTTGGCTTTCTGTAAATCAATTGGCCTCAAAGGCCGTATCCTAGTCGCTGACGAGGGAATCAACGGAACAGTTTCAGGTGACTACGAAACAACTCAAAAATACATGGACTACGTTCACAGCCTCCCAGGCATGGAAGACCTCTGGTTCAAGATTGACGAAGAAAGTGAACAAGCTTTTAAGAAGATGTTTGTTCGCTACAAGAAAGAAATTGTCCACCTTGGTTTGGAAGACAACGACTTTGATAATGACATCAACCCACTTGAAACAACAGGTGCTTACTTGTCTCCAAAAGAGTTCAAAGAAGCCCTTCTTGACGAAGATACAGTTGTCCTTGACACACGTAACGATTATGAGTACGACCTAGGACATTTCCGTGGGGCTATCCGCCCAGACATCCGCAACTTCCGTGAGTTACCACAGTGGGTCCGCGACAACAAGGAAAAATTCATGGACAAGCGTGTCGTGGTTTACTGTACAGGTGGGGTTCGCTGTGAGAAATTCTCAGGTTGGATGGTTCGTGAAGGCTACAAAGATGTCGGCCAATTGCACGGAGGAATCGCAACTTACGGTAAAGACCCAGAAGTTCAAGGTGAGCTTTGGGATGGGAAAATGTACGTCTTTGACGAGCGTATTGCCGTCGATGTTAACCATGTTAACCCAACCATCGTAGGGAAAGACTGGTTTGATGGAACACCATGTGAACGTTATGTCAACTGTGGAAATCCCTTCTGTAACCGTCGTATCCTAACATCAGAAGAAAATGAAGACAAGTACCTTCGTGGATGCTCACACGAGTGCCGTGTTCACCCACGCAACCGCTACGTCTCAGAAAATGAATTGACACAAGCAGAAGTGATCGAGCGTCTAGCAGCTATCGGTGAAAGCTTGGATCAAGTCGCTACTGTATAAAGCAAACAGCCCTTAGGGGCTGTTTTTCTATGCTTTTTATCTAAAAATCTAAAATTTGTTTCTGTATCTTTCAGGAAAATAGGTTATACTATATGTAAACGATTTCAAAGGAGGCCAGTTATGGCGAAAACATTTTTTATCCCAAATAAAGAAAGCATTCTAGGACAACAGGAGGTCTTGACTGCCAAGTCTATCTTGGCCTTGGTGGAGGGCTTGGAGTCACACAGTTATGATGCGGTCTATCTCCGTCAGCCCCTCAATCGTCTCGAGTATATCGAGTGTGGGATTGTAGGTCAGTCGCAATTTCTCTTCAAGGTGAACTATGCGGATAGCCGAAAAGGCTATCAAGTGGTGATTCCAGACTTCCTTACCAGAGCGGACTGGGAGATTGTAGAAGCTCTCCTCCAAGCCCTATCAAACAAGTTGGGGCAAGTGGTAGAAGGGCTAGAAGGCTTTGATTTTGAAGCTTATTTCCGAGAAACGGTCAAGCATTATCTATCTGACAAAGCGGCTCGTCTAGTATATTGCCAAGGGCTCTTGGCCCCTATCTATCT
This sequence comes from Streptococcus sp. SO2, assembly GCF_030440025.1. Next base: position 127,339 of record NZ_JAQFJH010000003.1, on the reverse strand, counting down.
CAATAAGGAATACCTCGAGAGCTTTTTGGCTGAGGATGGATTGGCACGTTTTGAAGAACTGGTCAAGAAGGTTCAAGGCTCTGATGCCTACCTTGCCAGTGTAAAATTTTACCCAGACGCCCAAGGCAAGGTACACGGTATCTACCACCTAGCCCAGGGAGTCAAGACGATTTTACCTAAGGAGCCCTTTGTGCCAGCACCCTATACCGAGCAGCTAGCAGGCAAGGAGCTTGTTTGGGAGATTGACCTAGTGACGATTTCTGGTGATGGGTCCAAAGCAGAAGACTACGAATCCATCGCTCGCTTGGATTATACAAGATTCCTAGAGTCGCTACCAACAGCATTTTACCACCAACTAGATGCCAATCAATTAGAAGTACAAGCCATTTTGGGAAAAAATTTTGAGGAATTGGCAGCCGTCAAGTAGACACGGTTCAAAAAAAGAGTAAACATAAAAATCCCTGTCATTAACAAATGGCAGGGATTTTGGTTAAAAGAATGTCAGGATGCGAAGGTAGTCAACTGTCAGCGCGAGCTCTGCAATGAAGAAGGGTAAGAGAATAGCGCCATCAAGTAAGACAGCTAGCAAGAAACGATAAAATGGGTCAAGGCTACTAGCCTTACTTGGCTTGCTAATCACAAAGAGATTGCCAAGGGCAAAGATGGTCATGCTTAGAAGAGTGAGGATGCCAGCGAATCGCAAGCCGCCAAAAAGTGCAAAGAAACTTGCTAGAGCCGTTAAGACAAGCGGGATAGCAAAGAGTCGGCTGTAACGATCGCAAGCTTCTTGGAATGTGAAGTCGCTCTCCTGGTCCAGTACACGTCGGACAGTAAAGCCTCCCAAAATGATGGAAAAGTAAAATAGAGCGCTAGCGACCAAGATAGAAAGTCCAGCAAAGAGATCTAAAGGTGGGAGCTGGTTAGGTAAACTATTGGCAATAGAGGCCATATAGCCGTAGTAGAGGTGCTTGATATGATAGATACTAAAGAAAAGGTTGATTGACGACAGCAAGGTGAGCAGGGCAAAGACACTGTAACGATGCTTTTGGTCCGTATTCTTGCTGGCAGTTGGTTCTTGGATAGCATCCAGCAGCCAAGTCCAAAACAGTGCGATTTCTTCTTTGAATCTGGCTGTTTTACGAGGGTCAATATCTGGGATATAGGGGCTTTCTAAAGCCTTGCTGAGGATACTTTTCTCTTTTGCAGGGTTTTCTTGCTTGTGTTCCTCTTCAGTTTTCCCTTCTCCCTCTTCCTCGGTTTGGGTTTCCTCAGTCATTTCGGGAGTTTCCTCCTCATGCGTTTCCGACTCTTTAGGTGAGACAGATGTTTCTTGGCTTACTTGTAGTTCGGTCTCCACAGTTTCTGAAGTCTCAGGCTCGTTGGGCTGGATTTCTGATTTTGTCTGAGGTGATTTCTTCTCAAGATCGGCACTTTCAAACCATTCTTGTGTCATGGTGGAACCTCCTTTTTATGGTCGTTTTCTATCTTTAGCCTACCAGATGAAAGCGTTTTTGTCAATGGTTTCTAGATGGAGAAGAGTACTCTTCTTTAGGTAGGTAGATATCCTGGTTGGCTTTTGCAATGAGCAGGTCCTTGATATCTGCTCTTTCCGTTTTATAAGGGTTGGCAAGTTGATTCTCTTTTTGTCCACGATGTTCTTCTTTGGGTTTATGATAGATACCACCATGCTGAGAAGAAAGATCTAGATTGATACGGTCAGTATCTTTCTGGGAGAGAATGAGGTTTAGAGTGGAATGGGCCTCTAGCTCAACCTTGCCGTGGACCTTGATATTCTCAGCATAGATGTGTTCCCTTTCCGTCTTGACCTGGCTATCTGTAAATTCGGTATCAAAGATATTGATGATATGAGGTGTCGTTAGTGTACTATTCTTGATAGAGCTTTCTGTTATTCTTAAGAGATAGCCTTTTGTTTTGATTGTCGCATTTTCAAGATTGGCTTGACGAATATTGGTTTGTCCACGATTGGCTGAGACGGTGATAGCTTGCAGCCTTCTTCCTTTAGGGAGGGAGAGAATGACTTCGTCAAAACGGTTAGAATAACTGCTGGCAATACGAAGTAGGCCTTCGATTCCTGAACCGAGAAAACGATGTTGGGAGGCTTGTTTGTCAGTGACGCTCAGTGTTTTGTCACTCATGCCAGTAGTCAAATCGTGACGACCAGACACGGAAGGATGATAGGTGATGTGGATCTTGTCATCTACAGACTCTGTGATGGTTAGGCTATGTTCCTCAAGAGCTAAATCAAGTTTTTCCACTTCATTTCCAAAGGTCACTTCTTCGATACGATTGTCATAGACGGGGTCTTTTGACATGGCAAGTAAACTTTGAATACCATTGGACTGCGCGCCTACAATGATCATGATAAAACCGAGGATTGTAGAAACCACACCAAAAATGAGAAATCCTTTTGTCAATTTACGCATGTCTATCACCTCTCTTTCCTTTTTTAAGAATCCATTGCACCAAGCGGACGATTAGGAGGCCAAAGAAACGAGCTACATAGGAGATGCCTAGTAGAACAAGAGAAGAAGCACCAATGGAAAGCAAACCAGCCCCAAAAATCAAGATAAAGGCAGATTTGGCTTCGACTAGGACGCTAAAGCTCTCTACGATAAAAAGTCCACCTAGCATTATACCCGTTACAGAGACGGTAAAGAATGCTAAAATGACGGAGACGGCTGCGATAATAATACCGATGATGGCCATGAGGATGCCGATTCCGACCGGAATTCCGATAGGAGCTACTAGCAGGGCCAGGAGGGCAATGTGTAGCAGTTGGCGGTCATTCTTTTGAGCAGGGGCTTCATTGACTTTTTTATCGAGAAGATCAGAGAGGACATCATGGGCAGCTTCTTTTGGTGTTCCCAGACTGGCAATGAGTTCCTCTTCGCCCTCTGAACCCGCATCGTCAAATAGTTCCTTAAAGTAGTCCATAGCTTCGATGCGGTCAGCTTCAGGCAGTTTATTGAGATAGGTTTCTAACTGAGTCAGATAGTCAGTTCTTGTCATGGCGGATACTCCCTTCTATGATGCCGTTGACGGTGTCGGTATAGAGCGTCCACTCTTCCTTTAGAGTAACGAGCTGCTCTACGCCCCGATTGGTCAAGGAGTAGTATTTGCGCATACGCCCCTGAAACTCTCTAGAGTAGGTGGTGAGAAAGCCACTGGCTTCCAATTTTTTGAGAATGGGATAGAGCGTAGATTCTTTGATATTGGCGATGAGTTTAATGGTTTGGCTAATCTCATAACCATAAGAATCCCCCTGCTCCAGTACAGCCAAGATGAGAAATTCGATCAAGGCAGAGGATGTTGGGAAGTACATGGGAAACCTCCTTTATATTATATAAAAATTTTATATATACTCTTTTCAAATATATTGTATCTCAAGTTGAAAGCCCTGTCAAGAAATATGTGTAAAAATTTTACATATAAAAAACTCCTAGTAAAAACTAGAAGTTTAGAGGATTTTTTCAGCCCGATCTACCATAAAGAGTGAGACAGTCATGATGATGTCAACGACAAGTAGAGCAAGGACAGCCGGAATCCAAGATTGGAAAAGTTCAAAACTGTAACCAAACAAGGCAGGTCCAAAAGCAGCTAAGATGTAGCCCCCTGTTTGCGCTAGTCCTGATAGCTGAGCTGTCTTTTCAGGAGAACTGGTTTTAAGAGAAAAGCAAACCATGAGGTAGGGGAAGAGGGCACTGCAGGCCGTTCCAATCAAGAGATGGACGACTAACCAGTAGAGGAAATTATTGGCTGGATACAAGAGCATGGCAATTCCCATCATACCAGCGATAGAGATAGTTGCCAGCATGATTCGACGATGACCATCTGACAGACGAGTCGTTAGACTTGGAACAGTCATTGAAAAAGGAATGCTGATCAGTGAGAAAATAGAAGCGAGGAGAGCCGCATCACTATTAGAAATACCAGCACTAACAGCCATAGTTGGCAACCATGTCATGCTTGTATAAAAGAGCAAGGACTGAAGTCCGCCAAAGATAATGATAGCCCAGACATCTTTACTTTTTAGAATATTCTCTTTGACTTGCTTTTCTTTTTGGCTTTCTAGGTGGTGGTTGTGGCGATGATTGGGCAACCAGACTAGCAGAGTGACCAGACAGAGAAAGCTGAGAACGAGGATGAGTCCCTTCCAAGAACTAGCTTGGGTGATAGGGACAGAAAGATAAGAAGCGATGGCCGTTGAAACACCCATGGCAGTGACATAGAGAGTTGTTAGGAAACTAATCTTTTGAGGCTGATTTGCCTGAATCATACTAGGTAGAAGAACATTAAAAATAGCAATGCTCGCTCCGACAATCAAGGTCCCTAGATAGAGAAGGGGAAGGTTGAAAATCCGAATGACAGAGCCAATAGTTAAGAGAAAGAGACAGTAAGTAAAGAGATGTTCTAGTCCGATTTTTTGTGCCAAGCGACTCGCAAAAGCCGAAAAAAGAGCAAACATCAAGAGAGGGAGACTGGTTAAAATCCCAAGAGAGCTAACCTCCACTCCTAGTCCCTGAGCGATATCTCCTAAAATGGTTGGAAGAGCAGTAAAAGGAGAGCGTAAAACAGTCCCGATTAAGACAATTCCAAGAACAAAAAAGAGTGATTGTTTTTTCATGAAAACCTCGATAAGATGATTTTAATAACAGCTTATTTTAAGGTTTTTTCTATATAATGTCAAGTAGAGAATGGGAGGAAAGCTGGAAAGATTTAACTGAAAATATACAGAAAGGAGACAGCTTTCTTTACTAGAATTTTCCTTGATTTGATATAAAAATAGGAAACTAGGGAATTTTGTGATAAAATAGTGGAAGGAAATCTATATATTGGAGAAAAACTGTGTCTGAAAAGCAAAAAATCAGCGTCTTGATGTCGGTCTATGTAAAGGAAAATCCGACATTTTTGAGAGATGCCATCAAAAGTGTTCAAAACCAGACCTTAAAACCGAGTGAGCTTGTTCTCGTAGAGGATGGACCTCTCACACCAGAACTCTATCAGGTGCTAGATGAAGTGGAAGCTCAGTCAGACATTCCAGTTAAACGGTGCCCCTTAGAACAAAACCAAGGTTTAGGCTTGGCTCTTCGATACGGTGTTTTACAGTGCCAGTATGACATTATTGCCCGCATGGATACGGATGATTTAGCCGTTCCGGATCGTTTTGAGAAACAGCTTCAGCTAATGGAGAAAGAAGATCTTGATCTCTTAGGTGGGCATATCGCAGAGTTCATTGACAATCCAGATGAGATTGTGTCTTATCGTCGTGTTCCAACCCAGCATGCAGACATTGTGGCTTATCAGAGAATGAGAAGCGCCTTTAACCATATGACAGTCATGTTCAAAAAGGACATGGTCCTCAAGGCGGGCAACTACGAAGATGGCCTTTACATGGAGGATGACCTCCTTTGGCTCAATATGATTGCTGCAGGTGCCAAGACTGGGAACCTAGATCAAATCTTGTGTAAGGTTCGTGTCGGTGCAGGGATGTTTGAGCGTCGAGGTGGCTTGCGTTACCTTAAACTCTATCGTCAAGCTCGCCAACGGATGCTTGAGCGAGGGCAAATTTCCTACATGGAATATGCGAAAAGCATTGCCATTCAAGCAATCGTTGCACTCTGCCCAGGCTTTGTACGTCAGTTTATCTTTGTCAAACTTTTAAGAAAGAGAAAGTAAGCCCCGATAGACTGAATGATTTAGGCTATCATAACAACAGTATCATCTGACTCTTTTAAGGGGGAGTAAATTCCTATGAATAAAAAACTAACAGATTATGTGATTGATCTGGTTGAAATTTTAAATAAACAGCAAAAACAAGTGTTTTGGGGGATATTCGATATTCTGAGTATGGTGGTTTCCATCATCGTATCTTATATCTTGTTTTATGGCCTTATAAATCCTGCGCCTGTGGATTACGTGATCTACACTCTTTTAGCCTTCCTCCTCTATCAAATCATGATTGCGTTTTGGGGGCTAAATGCTAGTATCAGTCGTTATAGCAAGATTACGGATTTCATGAAAATCTTTTTCGGAGTGATGCTCAGCAGTGTTCTTTCTTATGGAATCTGCTATGCCTTCCTTCCATTGTTTTCTATCCGTTTCATCGTACTCTTCATTTTGTTGAGTACCTTCCTTATCTTGCTTCCTCGTATCACTTGGCAGTTGATTTATTCTAAACGTAAAAAAGGTAGTGGAGATGGAGAACACCGTCGGACCTTCTTGATTGGTGCTGGTGATGGTGGTGCCCTCTTTATGAACAGCTACCAACACCCAACTAGCGACCTTGAGCTAGTGGGGATTTTGGATAACGATGAAAAGAAAAAGGGACAAAAACTAGGTGGAATCCCAGTTTTAGGCTCTTATGATAATCTGCCTGAATTAGCTAAACGTCACCAAATCGAGCGTGTTATCGTAGCGATCCCTTCGCTTGACCCATCAGAGTACGAACGCATCTTGCAGATGTGTAATAAGCTAGGCGTCAAATGTTACAAGATGCCTAAGGTTGAGACAGTCGTTCAAGGACTCCATCAACCAGGTAGTGGTTTCCAAAAAATTGATATCACAGACCTTTTGGGCCGTCAGGAAATTCGTCTCGACGAATCGCGTCTAGGTACGGAGATTACAGGCAAGACCATCCTGGTGACAGGGGCAGGTGGTTCGATTGGTTCGGAGATTTGTCGTCAGGTTAGCCGTTTCAATCCCGAGCGTATCGTCTTGCTTGGACATGGTGAAAACTCAATCTATCTCGTTTATCATGAATTGATCCGTACATTCCAAGGAATTGATTATGTTCCTGTTATTGCAGATATTCAGGACTATGACCGTCTCTTGCAGGTGTTTGAGCAGTACAAACCAGCCATTGTTTATCATGCTGCAGCCCACAAACACGTTCCGATGATGGAACGCAATCCAAAAGAAGCCTTTAAGAACAATATCCTCGGTACCTACAATGTTGCCAAGGCTGTTGATGAAGCCAAAGTACCTAAGATGGTTATGATTTCGACTGACAAGGCGGTCAATCCACCGAATGTTATGGGTGCAACCAAGCGCGTGGCAGAATTGATTGTCACTGGCTTTAACCAACGCAGCAAATCAACCTACTGTGCAGTTCGTTTTGGGAATGTTCTCGGTAGTCGTGGTAGCGTGATTCCTGTCTTTGAACGTCAGATTGCTGAAGGCGGTCCTGTAACGGTGACAGACTTCCGTATGACACGTTACTTTATGACCATTCCAGAGGCTAGCCGTCTAGTAATCCATGCTGGCGCTTATGCCAAGGACGGAGAAGTCTTTATCCTCGATATGGGCAAACCAGTCAAGATCTATGACTTGGCTAAGAAAATGGTTCTTCTAAGCGGACACACTGAAAGTGAAATTCCAATCGTTGAGGTCGGTATCCGCCCAGGAGAAAAACTCTATGAAGAACTCTTGGTTTCGACCGAATTGGTTGATAACCAAGTCATGGACAAGATTTTCGTTGGTAAGGTTAACGTCATGCCTCTAGAAGCCATTGATCAAAAGATTGAAGAATTCCGTTCACTCAGCGGAGATGAGCTCAAAGAAGCCATCATTTCCTTTGCAAATGAGACAACCCATGCTGAGTAAGGGTGACTAATCAACTAATTATAAATAAAAGGCCAAGATTCTGTTTGTACAGGACCTTGGCCTTTTTACTCTGTAATTTCAAATCGTTGTATTATTTATAGTTGCTTAATGATATCATCAATGGTACGGGCAATCCAGTCAGGTTGATAGCTGAGCAAATCAGCCTCTTCTCCAAATCCCCAAGTAACAGCGAACTTTTTAATGCCAGTTTCTTGGGCTCCAATCATATCAAACTTGGTATCCCCAATGATGAGGACCTGGTCTGCATGGAGTTGATGCGTTTGCAAGGCGTAACGGATGACATCTGCCTTGTGTGGTGTTTCAGGACTAGAACCATAAATGCCATCAAAGAAATGATGGATTCCCAGATTTTTAGTCATATCGTGAGCAGTAGGAGTATTCTTTGTTGTAGTGATGTAGAGAGGGTAGTTTTGCGAAAGCTCTTGAAGCAATTCCGTTATTCGGGGGAAGAGTTGCGCTTCGTGGATTCCTTTTTCCTTGTAGTAAGAACGATAGATTTGAACAGCTTCTGAGATTTGTTCCTTGGGAAGACATGTTGCAAAACTACTTTCAAGTGGTGGTCCCATAAAACCACGAATGGTTTTGGCATCAGGGCTTGGAACTCCTAGCTCTTTAAAGGTATGGGTAAAGGCATTGTGAATCCCGATAGAACTGTCAACGAGTGTTCCGTCTAGATCAAAAAAGATTGCTGAGATAGAGGGCATAGTTTCTCCTAATAGATATAGATAAGCTTATTCTCCGAAGATTTCTTTTTGTAGGCGGCGACCAGTAGGTGTAGTGGCAAGTCCACCCTCGGCCGTTTCACGAAAGGCAGTTGGAAGACTTGATCCGACTTGGTACATGGCATCGATGACTTCGTCAACAGGGATCTTAGACTCGATACCTGCCAAAGCCATGTCTGCTGCGATAAAGGCAAAGCTGGCTCCCATGGCATTTCGTTTGACACAGGGAACTTCAACCAAACCAGCGACGGGGTCGCAGATGAGACCTAGCATATTTTTAATGACAAAGGCAATGGCTTGGCTAGCCTGATAGGGGCTTCCACCTGCAGCCAAGGTCAAGGCTGCGGCACTCATGGCAGATGCAGAGCCAACCTCGGCCTGACAGCCACCTTCAGCACCTGAGATAGAGGCATTGTTTGCGATGACTAGTCCAAAGGCACCAGCAGCAAAGAGGAAATCCAGCTGTTCTTCGTGGCTGAGGTCAAGTTTTTGGATAGCAGCAGTGAGAACGGCTGGCAGACAGCCGGCACTTCCTGCGGTTGGAGTAGCGCAGACCAAGCCCATCTTCGCATTGTGTTCATTGACCGCGATGGCATTACGGGCTGCTGATAGGATGGTAAAGTCCGACAAGGCCTTGCCACTTTTGAGATGGCGGTCTAGTTTGGCCGCGTCTCCACCCGTTAGGCCACTACGGGATTTATTTTCACTGAGACCGAGCTCGACAGAGGCTTTCATGACTTCTAGATTGCGTTCCATGAGGAGGAGAACTTCTGGACGTTCCCGACCGGTTAGTTGATATTCTGTCGCAATCATGAGTTCTGCGACATTTCCTTGGAAGTCTAGATCCGCCTGCTCGACCAATTCTTTGATAGAATAAAACATGTTTCCTCCTACTTAAAGAAATTGACATTGTGGAGATGAGGGATTTTTCGGATTTCTTCAATCGCCTCTTCGCAACTTCGACTATCGACTTCGATAATCATAATGGCTTTTTCTCCAGCTTTTTCTCGAGTCACATTCATCTGAGCGATGTTGATATCGAAACGAGAGAGGGCTTCAGTAACATGGGCAATCATACCTGGAACATCCTGATGCACGATGATGATGGTCGGTGTATTCATGTTGAGAGAGACAGCAAAGCCGTTAAGCTCCGTAACTTGGATATTTCCCCCACCAATGGAAATTCCTGTCACACTGATGGACTTGTGTTCATTCTTCACAGTAATTTTAGTGGTATTAGGATGAGGAGCGTTGCTGTCTTTCTGAATGGTCCAGACAATCTTGATACCACGTTTATGGGCAATCTCTAGGCTATTTGGAATGTCGGGATCGTCTGTATCCATACCTAATATACCAGCGACGAGAGCGAGGTCCGTTCCATGACCACGGTAGGTTTTGGCAAATGAGTTAAATAATTGGAATTCGACTTCTGTCGGCGTATCATCAAAGATGGAAGAGACGATTTTCCCGATGCGAACAGCTCCAGCAGTATGGCTACTTGATGGGCCAATCATAACTGGTCCGATAATGTCAAAGACAGATTGAAAACGAAGTGAGTGCATCTGTTTCCCCTTACAAAGATTCTTATATCTATTATATCAAAGAATGGACCTCTGCGCTTATTTCCCTTATCAAAAGCTTAAAATGATTAAAGATAGTATAAAATAAGGTCTTTTGTGACAAAAACCTACTTAAAACGGTAAATATAAAACATTTTTGTAATATTTCTACATAAAACCGTTAAACAACAGTAACATTTAAAAGGTATCATAGATATATCCAATGGAAGGAGAATTTTTAGATATGTCATTAACAACTAAAAAAATTAAAACAACTATCGCAGGAGTAGCAGCTTTGCTTGCTTTCTTTGCTCCATCACTTGCATCTGCCCAAGAAACTGTAACTTACACAGTTAAATCAGGTGATACTCTTTCAGAAATCGCTGAGAAGTACAACACAACTGTTGAAAAATTGGCAGCAAAAAACAACATCAAAGATATTCATCTTATCTATGTTGACCAAGTTTTGGTTATCGAAGGAACAGCTCCATCGACAGCAACTGCAACCGCTGCAGCTTCAGCAACAACTTATGAAGCCCCAGCAACTGCGGAAGAAATTGCAGAAGAAGCAACTGAAGCAACTGAAACAACAACTTATGAAGCCCCAGCTGCACCTGCAGCTCCAGCAGCAGAAAGCAACACTGCAGCAGCTTCTACTGTAAGTGGTTCTGAAGCAGAAGCCAAAGAATGGATCGCTCAAAAAGAATCAGGTGGTAGCTACACTGCTACAAACGGACGTTACATCGGACGTTACCAATTGACAGATTCATACTTGAACGGTGACTACTCAGCTGAAAACCAAGAACGTGTAGCAGATGCCTACGTTGCAGGACGTTACGGTTCATGGACAGCTGCCAAGAACTTCTGGCTTAACAACGGTTGGTATTAAGAATAAAAGAGTCCTTTAGGGCTCTTTTTTTGTTTGTCTATAACAAAAAGTGTAACGAGCTTCTCAGCAATGCTCTATTTGTATAATTTCGACAAAATTCTTCAAATTGTTTTAAAACTCAAATAGTATAAATAAGCTTATTATGTGTAAAAATATATCATATAATAAGCTTTTTCTTGATTTTAATGAAATAAAATACAGTTTTTTCTTGACAAACGAAAACGAGAGGAGTATTATTTATACAACAATAAAGTATAAAAATAAAAGGAGGCTCTTCTATGAATAAAGTGAAGAAGGTGTTGATGACGATGTTTGGTTTGCTTATGTTTCCCTTATTATTTGCTTGTAATAACACTCAATCCCAAGGTGTTGAAGCCATTAAGGCTAAAGGAAAATTGGTGGTGGCCCTAAATCCAGAGTTTGCTCCATTTGAATACCAGAAATTGGTCGATGGGAAAAATCAGATTGTAGGTTCAGATGTTGAGCTAGCCAAAGCCATCGCAAAGGAACTAGGTGTAGAAGTGGAGTTCTCTCCAATGAGTTTTGACAATGTACTGGCTAGTCTTGATTCAGGTAAGGCCGATCTTGCCATATCAGGTGTTTCTAAAACGGAAGAGAGAAGTCAAGTTTACGATTTTTCAATTCCCTACTACACTTCGAAAAATAAGGTTATCGTAAGAAAATCTGAATTAACGAATTACCAATCAGTCCAGGATTTGGCTCAGAAAAAGGTTGGAGCGCAGAAAGGTTCTATCCAGGAAACTCTGGCTAAAGAAACCTTGCAGGATTCATCTCTCGTTTCACTTCCTAAAAATGGAAATTTGATAACAGATTTGAAATCAGGGCAACTGGATGCGGTTATCTTTGAGGAACCAGTGGCGAAAGGATTTGTAGAGAATAATCCAGACCTAGCCATCGCTGAGTTTGATTTTGACAATGACAAAGAAGATTCCTACGCTGTTGCGATGAAAAAAGATAGTAAAGAATTGAAAGAAGCGGTTGACAAAACCATCCAGAAGTTGAAGGATTCTGGGGAGTTGGACAAATTGATTGACGATGCTTTTAAAGCCTCTATCGAAAAATAGAAAGAAGGATGAGAAATGAGTAAGGAAAAAGTCATTTTAGCCTATTCAGGTGGATTGGATACATCAGTTGCTATTACATGGTTAAAAAAAGACTATGATGTGATTGCTGTTTGTATGGATGTGGGTGAAGGAAAAGATCTGGAATTCATCCACGATAAAGCTCTCAAGGTTGGGGCTGTTGAGTCTTATGTCATTGATGTTAAGGAAGAATTTGCTAATGACTATGTTTTAGTGGCCCTTCAGGCTCATGCCTACTATGAACAGAAGTATCCCTTGGTATCTGCTCTGAGTCGCCCTCTTATTTCAAAAAAACTCGTTGAAATAGCTCATCAGACGGGGGCAACCACAATTGCCCATGGTTGTACAGGTAAGGGAAACGACCAAGTTCGGTTTGAAGTCTCTATCGCAGCTTTGGATCCCAATCTAAAGGTAGTTGCGCCTGTTCGTGAGTGGAAATGGTCTCGTGAAGAAGAAATCCAATATGCAAAAGAAAACGGCGTTCCAGTTCCTGCTGACCTTGACAATCCTTACTCTGTCGATCAAAATCTTTGGGGACGTGCAAATGAATGTGGTGTCTTGGAAAATCCTTGGAACCAAGCGCCAGAAGAAGCATTTGGAATCACATCTTCTCCAGAAGAGGCGCCAGACAGTCCAGAATTTATTGACATTGAGTTTAGCTGTGGGGTGCCCATCTCCCTCAATGGTGAGAAGATGAAAGTAGCGGATTTGATTCAAAAGCTAAATGAAATTGCGGGCAAACATGGTGTCGGTCGTATTGACCATGTGGAAAATCGCCTAGTCGGTATTAAGTCAAGAGAGATTTATGAGTGCCCAGGCGCTGTGACTTTATTGGCAGCTCATAAGGAGATTGAAGACTTGACTCTTGTGAGAGAAGTGGCTCATTTCAAACCTATTATCGAAAATGAGTTGTCCAATCTCATCTATAATGCTTTGTGGTTTAGCCCAGCAACTCAGGCTTTGATTGCCTATATCAAGGAGACACAGAAAGTTGTCAATGGAACTGCAAAAGTTAAACTCTATAAGGGGAACGCCCAGGTAGTGGCTCGGAAATCACCAAATTCTCTTTACGATGAAAATTTGGCGACTTATACCAGTGCGGATACTTTTGACCAAGATGCGGCTGTTGGATTTATCAAGCTTTGGGGGCTTCCGACTAAGGTTTATTCAGAAGTTCAGAAAAATGTTGAGTAGTGACGCGATAGAAAGGGACGACAGGATATGCCGAAAAATACAAAATTATGGGGTGGTCGATTTGAAGGCACTGTGGAAGATTGGGTAGAACAGTTCGGTGCGAGTATTTCTTTTGACCACCAGCTGGCAAAATTTGATTTGATGGGTTCCCTAGCTCATGTTCAAATGCTAGGACAGACTGGCATTTTAAGCTTGGAAGAGTCAGAGCAGATCCAAGATGGTCTGAAAGCTTTGTTGCGAGATTTAGAGGCAGGGGAGCTTCATTTTGATATTGCAAATGAAGATATTCATATGAATATGGAAGTGTTGCTGACAGAGAAAATCGGTCCTCTGGCTGGGAAACTACACACGGCTCGTTCTCGGAATGACCAAGTCGCAACGGATATGCACTTATATCTAAAGGAGCAGCTTGGCCATGTCTTGGATAAGTTGGCGAATCTGAATAGTGTTTTGCTGGATTTGGCTGAAAAACATGTGGAAACCATCATGCCAGGCTATACTCATTTGCAGCACGCCCAACCGATTAGTTTTGCCCACCATCTCATGGCTTATTACAATATGTTTCAAAGGGATAGCGAGCGTTTTGCATTTAACCTGAAACATACGGACCTATCTCCACTGGGTGCGGCTGCTTTGGCGGGGACAACTTTTCCAATCGATCGTCAATTATCGAGTGATTTATTGGGTTTCCAACAACCCTATACCAATTCCTTGGACGCAGTGAGTGACCGTGATTTTATCTTAGAATTTCTGTCAAATGCCAGCATTTTGATGATGCATATGAGTCGTTTTTGTGAGGAAATCATCAATTGGTGCAGTTTTGAGTATCAGTACATTAGCTTGTCTGATAGCTTTTCAACGGGTTCATCTATCATGCCCCAGAAGAAAAATCCTGATATGGCGGAATTGATTCGAGGGAAGACAGGCCGAGTTTACGGGAACTTGCTTGGGCTATTGACCGTCATGAAGTCTTTGCCTCTGGCTTACAATAAGGATTTGCAAGAGGACAAGGAAGGCATGTTTGATACAGTAGAAACGATTTTAAATTCTCTGGATGTGCTGGCAGGTATGCTATCGAGCATGCAGGTTAATAAGGCCAAAATGCAGCAATCCACAGAGAATGATTTTTCAAATGCGACCGAACTGGCAGATTATTTGGCTGAAAAAGGCCTCCCTTTTAGAGAAGCGCATGAAATAGTAGGGAAATTGGTTCTAGACTCTATCAAGCATGGTAAAAACATCCAAGATTGGGATTTGAAGGAGTTGCAAGCCTACCATCCCTTGATTGAAGAGGATATTTATATCTACTTGCGCCCAGAAACCGCTGTTCAGAGACGGAATTCCTTAGGAGGAACCGGCTTTGAGCAGGTGAAATACCAGATAGAACAAGCGAAGAAAGAACTTAAAGGGGAAAATTGATTCGTTTGTAAAGTAAGAAAGAGAGGCTGAAATGATTTATCAGCCTCTTTCTTGTCTTCTCCAACCAAGCGTGTTATAATGAATACTGCTCAAGCGACCTTCAATCGTGAAGCACACACGACCTTCAATCGTGAACTAGTCATTTCGTTTATCTTTTATTACGTCGTTAACTCGCAATGAGATGCAAGCTGAGCTTGTCTGATTTATAACCTCAATCAGTCTCCCAGACTGATTGAGCGAACTCAAGTTATGTCTGCGACTCGTTGCCTATCATATTTCCATTTTAAGATGATAGGCTAAAATGGTCTCCCAGACCATTTTACTCCTAAAAGCAAACGAAAAGACTATACTCAAAGAAATTCTATTGAAAGTCATAATGAATAGAATTTTGAAGGGTATGAATAAACGAATAGATGGGAGACTTACCATGAGTGATAACTCTAAAACACGTGTTGTCGTGGGGATGAGTGGTGGTGTTGATTCGTCGGTGACGGCTCTCTTGCTCAAGGAGCAGGGCTACGATGTGATCGGTATCTTCATGAAGAACTGGGATGACACAGATGAAAACGGCGTCTGTACGGCGACCGAAGATTACAAGGATGTGGCTGCGGTGGCAGACCAGATCGGCATTCCTTACTACTCTGTCAATTTTGAAAAAGAGTACTGGGACCGCGTCTTTGAGTATTTCCTAGCGGAATACCGTGCAGGACGCACGCCAAATCCAGACGTTATGTGTAACAAGGAAATCAAGTTCAAGGCCTTTTTGGACTATGCTATGACCTTAGGAGCAGACTATGTAGCGACGGGGCATTATGCTCGAGTAGCGCGTGATGAGAATGGCATCGTTCACATGCTTCGTGGCGTGGACAATGGCAAGGACCAGACCTATTTCCTCAGTCAACTTTCGCAAGAACAACTCCAAAAAACCATGTTCCCCTTGGGACATTTGGAAAAGCCTGAAGTTCGCAGACTCGCAGAAGAAGCAGGACTTGCGACTGCTAAGAAGAAAGACTCGACAGGGATTTGCTTTATCGGAGAAAAGAACTTTAAAGAATTTCTCGGCAACTACTTGCCAGCCCAGCCTGGTCGCATGATGACTGTGGATGGACGTGATATGGGTGAGCATGCTGGTCTCATGTATTATACGATCGGTCAGCGTGGAGGACTTGGTATCGGTGGTCAACACGGCGGTGACAATGCCCCTTGGTTCGTTGTCGGAAAAGATTTGAGCCAAAATATCCTCTATGTCGGCCAAGGTTTCTATCATGATTCGCTCATGTCAACAAGCCTAGAGGCCAGTCAAGTTCACTTTACTCGTGACATGCCAGAGGAATTTACTCTAGAATGCACAGCAAAATTCCGCTACCGTCAGCCTGATTCTAAGGTGACAGTACATGTCAAAGGAGACAAGGCAGAGGTCATCTTTGCGGAACCACAACGTGCGATTACACCAGGACAGGCAGTTGTCTTTTACGATGGCGAAGAGTGTCTAGGTGGTGGCTTGATTGACAATGCTTATCGAGATGGACAAGTTTGTCAGTACATTTAGATTGACAAATTTTCTCAATTTGCTACAATAATAAAAGCAATAGAAATGATGGTCAAAGCTCATGGATGTTGCAGGCTTTTTTGCCCTGCACTCCTTACGAGTTTTGACTGTTTTTGTGTCGTTTAAGGGAAAGGATAAAAATGGCTCAACAAGACTTTCGGACAAAAGTGGAAAATACTGTTTTTGGTGTTCGGGCGACAGCCTTGATTCTCCAAAATGGCAAGCTCCTAGTTACCAAAGATAAGGGCAAGTATTACACTATTGGCGGTGCGATTCAAGTCAATGAAAGCACGGAAGACGCGGTAGTCCGTGAAGTGAAGGAAGAACTGGGTGTCAAAGCTCAAGCTGAGCAGCTAGCTTTCGTGGTTGAAAATCGTTTTGAACAAGACGGTGTTTCCTATCACAACATCGAGTTTCATTATCTGGTGGACTTGCTTGAAGATGCTCCATTGACCATGCAGGAAGATGAAAAAACGCAGCCTTGTGAGTGGATTGATTTGGATAAACTCCAGAATATCCAGCTAGTTCCAGCCTTTTTAAAAACAGCCCTACCAGATTGGGACGGCCAACTAAAACACATTCATCTTGAGGAATAGGAGAGAAAATGATGGTTAAGCTTATTGCCCATGTACTTGTTCATAGTGGTGGTGATTATTTACTCATTCAGCGTTCGGAAATTAAAAGAGGAGAACCCAACGTTTATCCAACTTACTGGGATATTCCTGGTGGCGGGGTTGAAAAGGGTGAACTTCCGCGAGATGGTGCTCTTAGAGAATGCATTGAAGAAGCGGGAGTTAGGCTAGATAGCAGTTCGCTCAAACTTCTTCACGAAGATAGTCAACTGGATACCTCTAAGGATACGGTTTTTACTCGCTTAGTTTATAAAGCAGAGTGGGTTGGGGAGAAGCCAATTATCAGATTAGATCCTGAAGAGCATACACACTTTAAATGGGTTACTATGGATCAAGTTCTAGAGGAGGAGAAGTTAGTTCCTTATTTGCGAGAAATTTTTGAGAGGTTAAGAAATGACTTATAATTTTACGGAAGAATACGATATTATTGTAATCGGTGCGGGGCACGCTGGGGTGGAGGCATCTCTAGCTGCTAGCCGTATGGGTTGCAAGGTCTTGCTTGCGACCATCAACATTGAAATGCTGGCTTTTATGCCTTGTAACCCTTCGATCGGTGGTTCTGCCAAGGGGATTGTCGTACGTGAAGTCGATGCACTTGGTGGCGAGATGGCTAAAACCATTGACAAGACTTACATCCAGATGAAGATGCTCAACACAGGGAAAGGCCCTGCTGTCCGTGCCCTTCGTGCGCAAGCTGACAAGGAGCTTTACTCTAAAGAAATGCGCAAGACAGTTGAAAATCAAGAAAATTTGACCCTCCGTCAAACCATGATTGATGAGATTTTGGTAGAAGATGGCAAGGTTGTCGGTGTTCGTACAGCGACCCATCAAGAGTATGCTGCAAAGGCCGTTATCGTGACGACAGGAACAGCCCTCCGTGGGGAAATTATCATCGGAGACCTCAAGTACTCATCAGGACCAAACCACAGCTTGGCTTCGATTAACCTTGCTGACAATCTCAAGGAACTGGGACTCGAAATCGGTCGTTTCAAGACAGGTACACCTCCGCGTGTCAAGGCTTCTTCTATCAACTACGATGTGACAGAAATCCAGCCAGGAGATGAAGCACCCAATCACTTCTCTTATACTTCGCGTGATGAGGATTATGTCAAAGACCAAGTTCCATGCTGGTTGACCTACACCAATGGTACCAGTCATGAGATTATCCAAAATAACCTCCACCGTGCGCCTATGTTTACAGGTGTGGTTAAGGGAGTGGGCCCTCGTTATTGCCCGTCGATAGAGGATAAGATTGTGCGCTTTGCGGACAAGGAACGCCACCAGCTCTTCCTTGAGCCAGAAGGACGCAATACAGAGGAAGTCTATGTCCAAGGCTTGTCAACCAGTCTGCCTGAGGATGTACAACGCGAGCTGGTTCATTCCATCAAAGGTTTGGAAAATGCAGAAATGATGCGAACTGGTTATGCTATCGAGTATGACATGGTCTTGCCTCATCAGTTGCGTGCGACTCTGGAAACCAAGAAAATCTCAGGACTTTTCACAGCTGGTCAGACAAATGGGACATCTGGTTACGAAGAAGCTGCTGGCCAAGGGATTATCGCTGGTATCAATGCGGCTTTGAAAATCCAAGGCAAGCCTGAATTGATTTTGAAGCGCAGTGACGGTTATATCGGGGTGATGATTGACGACTTGGTGACCAAGGGAACTATTGAACCTTACCGTCTCTTAACCAGTCGTGCTGAATACCGTCTCATCCTCCGTCATGACAATGCTGATATGCGTTTGACTGAGATGGGTCGTGAGATTGGTCTCGTTGATGATGAACGCTGGGCCCGTTTTGAGATTAAGAAAAATCAATTTGACAATGAGATGAAACGCCTAGACAGCATCAAACTCAAGCCAGTCAAGGAAACGAACGCTAAGGTTGAAGCGATGGGATTCAAGCCGTTGACAGATGCAGTGACAGCCAAGGAATTCCTTCGCCGTCCAGAAGTTTCTTACCAAGATGTAGTGGCCTTTATCGGACCAGCTACTGAGGATTTGGATGACAAGATTATCGAATTAATTGAAACAGAAATCAAGTACGAAGGTTATATTTCCAAAGCCATGGACCAGGTTGCCAAGATGAAACGAATGGAAGAAAAACGCATTCCAGCCAATATCGACTGGGATGATATTGACTCGATTGCGACAGAAGCCCGTCAGAAGTTCAAACTTATCAATCCAGAAACCATCGGTCAAGCTAGCCGTATTTCGGGAGTAAACCCAGCAGATATTTCTATTCTGATGGTGTATTTAGAAGGTAAAAATCGTAGTATTTCTAAAAATCAAGAAAAGAAAGCATAGAGAAAAACAGCTCCGATTTTCGGAGCTGTTTTGTTGCTTTATTCTTCTTCGTCTGGTGTGAGGATCATCGGGATGATGATTGGTTCACGTTCTGTGTTTTCATAGAGGAAAGGACGAATAGCGTTGACAATAGCACCATTGACAGATTGGATGCTAGCATCTTTGTTTTTCAATGCGATACGAATGGCATTGAAGAGGATGCGCTGACTTTGACGAATCAAGTCGCCAGACTCTCTCATGTAGACAAAGCCTCGACTGAGGATGTCTGGACCAGACAGAATCATCTGCGATTTGAAGTCAACAGTTGCGACTGCAAGTACGACACCGTCTTCGGATAGATCTCTACGGTCTTTGAGGACGGCTGCACCGATTTCGCCGATACGATTTCCATCGACATAGATGTCTTGGGCATTGAAATGACCTGCGATACGAGCTGAGTTAGCAGTAAGGGCAAGCACGTCACCATTGCTCATGATAAAGATATTGTCCTTCTCGACACCAGTATCCACCGCTAGTCCAGCGTGGACTTTTTGCATGCGGTATTCACCATGGACAGGCATGAAGTATTTTGGCTTAATCAAGCGGAGCATGAGTTTTTGCTCTTGCTGACCACCGTGTCCAGATGTATGGATATTGTTCACTTTACCGTGGATAACTTCGACACCAGCTTCTGAGATAATGTTAATCAGCTTGTTGACGCTAGTGGTGTTTCCAGGAATTGGGCTAGAAGAGAAGATAACGGTATCGCCGGGTTGGAGTTGCACTTGACGGTGGGTTCCGTTGGCGATACGAGAGAGGGCTGCCATCGGCTCCCCTTGACTACCTGTACAAAGGATAAGAACCTCGCCAGCAGGGTAGTCTTTGATTTCATTTGGCTCGATAAAGGTTCCCTTAGGAGCTTTGATGTAGCCAAGCTCGATTCCGTTGACAATGGCCTTTTCCATAGAACGACCAAAGACTGCAATCTTGCGTCCGGTCTTAACAGCAGCATCTGTTGCTTGCTGGAGACGGAAAATATTGGAGGCAAAGGATGCAAATATGATGCGTCCTTCAATGCCTTGGATGATCTTCATGATGGACTGGCCAACGACTTTTTCAGAGTTGGTAAAGGTTGGTACTTCCGCATTTGTCGAGTCAGACAGGAGACAGAGCACACCTTCTTCACCAAGGGCAGCCATACGGTGCAAGTCTGCAGGTTCTCCAACTGGAGTAAAGTCAAACTTAAAGTCACCCGTACAAACGATTTTCCCTTGAGGAGTATGAATGACAATCCCTAAAGGCTCTGGAATGGAGTGAGTGGTTCTAAAGAAAGTTGCCTTGAGGTTTTTAAAGGTCAACTCAGTGTTGTGGTTGATTTCGTAAAGTTTGGCGTTGCGCAAGAGGCCGTGTTCTTCGAGTTTTCCACGGATCAAAGCCAGGGCAAGTGGCCCAGCGTAGATAGGGACATTTGCTTGCTTGAGCAGGAAAGGAATCCCACCGATGTGGTCCTCATGTCCGTGTGTAATCAAAACAGCCTTGACGCGGTCGATATTGTCCACGATGTAAGAGTAGTCAGGGATAACGTAGTCGATACCCAGCAAGTCATCTTCTGGGAATTTAATCCCAGCATCGACGATGATAATTTCGTCTTGGTATTCAATTCCGTAAGTGTTTTTCCCGATTTCTCCCAGACCACCGATGGCAAAAACGCCGACTTCTTCAGGTTTAAGAGTGTAGGCCATATTAGAACTCCGTAATCTCGAAAGCGCCAGTTTCTTTTTCGTAATCTAGCAATTTGTCAGACAAGAGTTCGATGAATTCGATGTTGTACTCTGGGCGGTTTTCTTCGACAAGTTGGCGAGCAGCGATACGGCCCTCAAGTTCTGAGCTGGCATCGATGTCTAGGTAAAGTGAGCGTGTTGTTTCACGACGTGGGCTACGTTCTTTTGTTTCTTGATAAAAAACTTTGTAAATCATATAGTTCCTTTCTATTTACAGGTCAGCTTATTCCAAACTTTTAGTAGAGATTTGCTTGATTTCATTCCATTTTGTGTCTAGATTGACCTTGATTCGTTACAATTATTTCAATTATACCATAAAATGAAAAATTAGTAAAAGACGGAAATGGAGAAAGTCGGGAGGGGAAGAAGGAACAAAAAGACAGGTAGGATTTGGTCGGAGAGCACTTAGGTGTTATAATTAAAGGGGGAATCTAAAGAGATAGTAGATTTAAGGAAGAATACAGTTCTAGTTTCATTAATCGTTGGAGTGGATGGTTGGGACAGAATGATATCTTTGAAAAAAGAAAAAGCTCTTGAGAAATCTCAAGAGCAAATAAAAAGGCTGAGACAAAACTCGGGGATTTTCCTGGAGCAGTCCAGATGGCAGCACCTCTACCTGAAGCGAATGCATCGCAACCTTTGAATGACTTGTCACCAAATCAAACTCGATCTCAGCCTTTACTTAATTCTATCATCTATGAGGCTAAGAAGTCAATCTATAAGTATAACGATGTAGAAATAGCATGGAGTGGAGCGCTTACTAAAAGGTAAAGACAAGCACTTAATTTAAGAGTAAGCAAAAAGAGAGGACCAATGGTAGTCAGGGGTCTTTACAGCTCAAAGCTGAGGGCAGTCCCACACCCGTACCAGAAGTTGGTACCTTTGAACGCTCTGTCACCAGTCGCCCTATGTTATCCTCTCGATATTTATACTTTACTATAACTTACTGAGGGAATCAACTTTAAAAGCATCAAAAAGCTCCTGACCGAAGTCAAGAGCCGTCAAACACTGGGGGCGAATTGTTCAATCGCAATTTCAGTTCTTTAGAAACCAAAGTTTCAGGGATAGCACTGCAACCCGAAGAGTCAACGACTCAACCTGATTTTCCTATCAGTGTTGAATTACATTTTAACATTGATAGAACAACATTGTCAACAGTTTATATAAAAATAGTATGCGGTAGAATTTTTTAGAACGCCTAAATTCATACATTTTTTAGGAGAACATCACCGAGTTTTAAAAAAAGACTGAACAAATTTCTTGCTCAGTCTTGACATTGATACACTTATCAGGTATCATTAATTAAAGACTGAGTAAGAAGGACGAGTTCTTACTCGGTAAGGCGAGAAGTGTTAGCGCACTTTTCGTCTTTTTTTATTCGATTAATTTAAGTAAATTATAACACATTTTTACACACCGCGCAAGTATTTTATGCTTGATTGTAGCACAAAAAGACCTTTTTTTACAAAGGTTATTGTTATATAACTTTTTATATACTTTATTATGTACTTCTATTGTTTTCGGAAGTAGGATAATCTTTTACTATCAGGGTAACATTGATATCTAGATGTATTTTCTTTATCCGTTTTACTCATTCTCTTTTTAATGGTATAAGCAGAAACTTCCTCCAAAGAAATAAATTTTTCATAATCCTCTCTCCAGTTGCCAAAGAATAATTCTCTCAAGGAATCCTCATAATTCAAAACAATTATCCGACTCATCGTTTCAGCTCCAGCAAGAGTCCAATACATTCCTCTTTTTTTCATTCTATAAGTGACCTTACGATGCTGACTCTCCATTATCCCGATTCCTGCATGACTGAATCCTCTCTGTTCGGCTGGTTTAGTGTATTGGAAATTTCTCAATATTTTACTTTTGAACTTCTCAAATAACTCTTGTTCTTCTTCTGTCTCGATATAACTTTCGGTCGTATCTAGGACAGTTCTCATTAACTGCTTATCATGTTGCTTAATCGCCTGGAAAGCTCTCTCTAATAGATCCTCAGAGTAAAATTTTAGATAATTCTTCAACTCCTTATTTACATGGTACTCATCCCAGAAATGTTCGTGGCGTTTAATTCGCAGAACCTTCGCAATCTCTTTGAAAACATAGGGTGTATATCCATGACCTCCATCAGAATTCGTGATCAATAAAGTCTGATTCGTAATTTCGTAATTATTGAACAGATAATCGATCACCTGCTCCCTCACTAAGCGATTATCAAGGCCAATAAATTCTTTTTTGTCCTGGAGTTCAAATCGATTGCTGCCAACTTTCTGGCTTCCCGTATGGACTACAAAATGAGATAAATCATAATGTTTATTATCCTTCTGTGTGTCACGTGCTTTAACCATCACACCATCACCCTCAATATAAATAACCTGAGCTTTTCTTTTGCGAACTTCTTTATTCTCTTCATAATATCGATAGCCTTCTCTCTCCTCCAATAACTTCTCACAAATTTTTACAGCTTTTACTACAATTGGCTTTGTGATAGAGATGTGATAAGTCAATTGGATCACCTGAGTTACTTTATCATATGGCATTAAAGTAGATAATTTAGCAACCTGATACATAAATTCCCAGGAGAAGCGGACGTTCTTCTGAAGTCCTAACTTTTCATCTACTGGAATAACCCAATGATTTCCCTTTTTCCAACGTCTTCTTCTGAAAGTAAACTCTCCAAATGTGAAGGCGACAGTTCGCTCCATAGAATGAATACAGGTATAGCCCTTTGCTTTCATGACTGGAATCATCTCCTCATCATACTTAGAAACAAATTTATAAAATTCTTTTGCATTTTGGAACAGCAATTGATTTTTTAGTTCTCTCTCATCAAAGAAAGCCATTCAGAATCCTCCCTTATTAAAATTACGCTTATTTTAATAAATTTTGACCTGAATGTTCAAATAATCCTTTATTCTGACAAAAAAAGAGCCTATCTTTTCAGATAAACTCTTATTTGTCATACCAGGGTTTCTCTTTCTTACTAAAATAGGATTTGCTCATTTCAATAGTAGCTATCCCCATAGGAATCAAAATAATACTCCATAAAACCGTCACAATTCCATCTGCAATAAAGGAAAAACCACCTGTAAAGTGAAGTCCCAAATACAGTAATAATACAACTGGAAGGAAAGCTGGAGCGAATTTTAAAACGGCCAACCCTAAAACAATTATAAACACCATACTAAGTCCAAATGTTTTATAGAAAACATAGATTGCTATAGCTCCGATAAAAATAAAGAACAGCTGAACAAGTCTTTTAATATCAATGAAAATCATCATAGATTCCTCCTACTTCATCAGTAATATTTTAAAATTTATTATCTCCTCGTACCTGGAAACAAAATAATTTTTGATAAGCAATCCTATCCCAATCATGTTCCAGGTAGAAAAAACTTACAAGTGAGTACAATTTTGAAATACTTTCGCGAGATAATCCTTTCTTTTTCCAAAAACGATTATTCCTCCAGTTTCTTATAAAGTTACTCTTCGATTTTAACTTTTCAATTTTCGCCAATAGGGAATTTCTAACCGTCTTATAAAAGGGATCATAAGAACCATATTTACTATTGAGTAGTCTGTTTCTCTCATTGACTTCACATAATCTAAACCAACTTTCATGAAGTGATTTTATAATATAGTCTTCGTCCGACAATAAAGAATGGATCTGTAATGCAATATCTTCAGAGATATTAAGAACATCCGTTAAATTTGAGATGAAGCTGATTTTAGATGTCTTATAAAAAAATCTAAGTTCATCATCAGAATAAACATAATGAATGAGGTTATACAGATTTACTTCAAGATTTACTTCAAGATTATTAAAATCCTTTGGCAAATCATTAACAGGAATACTATAAGTAATATTTCCAGTTGTCTGATAGTGTTTCTTTGCAAATTCTAGATCTCGCTCTATACATTCCTGGATGAACTCATTTTCTCTTTCTCGCTTCATTCCCTCTTTTTCCAAAAAAATATGCTCCAGTTCTTCAATAGTTCGCGACTGTCTTTTCCAACTAGAATACGGCATTCCTGTATAAACCATGAGACATTTCCTTTCTTATGGAACTCTATTTTTTCTTTCGCTCCATCTTTTCCCATTCTCTTATAATCAGATTCTCAAGATAAGATGAAGCTGATTTTTCACCATGATGCTCTACTAAAGCATCTAACATATCGTATCGAACATTATGATGGAGAGAGAAAGGGAAACGTTGCTTTTTATTGTAGCTTTCAGGAGACTTTCTAGCCTCCTGATTTTGTTTCCTAGACGAAGGAGTCTTTTCTCTCTTTGGTGTACTTTGGAATGTTTGTTTTACTTGTGCGAATCGATTCTCTGTCATGCTACCTCTCCTTCTAACACACTCAAAATATTTTCATATACGTAGTTTATATTATCATAAAACCTTTGATGTGTCTTTTTTTGGTTAGCTGTCATCTCTTCATGCTGCTCAAAAACACTCTTGCTAATCACAAGACTCTTAGCCATGAGCTCTTTCTCCTGGATAGAACCAAGGTAAGCTGAGTCTTCTTCAACAACTTCTAAAAATTGTTCACAGATGTCTGATACATTGTTTCCAAAGTATTTAATCTTATTTCCAATAAGATAAGGTTCTGCTTTAACATAGCTTTTCTTAGTAATAACTTCGATAGCTTCACTCTTAATGAAGTCTACAAAATTTTTCAAAGATAACCAGGCACGAAAACCATTAAGAGAGGCATCAGAAACAGCCAGGACAATATCTGATACAGCTATAAAATTTGCTGTAACTAAACTCTTATCATTGTGCGTATCAATTAGAATGACATCAAATTGTGCTTCTAACTCTTCGTAATGTTCGCTAAACCACATAAACAACTGGAGATACTTGTCGTCTCGACTAGCAAGATCTAACTGCTCATCTGTCAAACGCTCATCACCACAAATCAAACTGAGATTTTCTGATATTGGAACAATCTCATACTCTCCAGTCGTAAATATATCATAGACAGTTTTCTCACATTTTACATCAAATGTTCTTGTCAAATTACATTCCCAAGCTCCATCAATGAGTAGTGTTCTAAGCCCCTTAACACGTGCCAACCAATCCCCTTCATTAAAGGTATCTGTAGTCTTACCACCGCCACCTTTTCCTAAGTTTGTAGTCTGAATCTTCATGATTCCCTCCTTGGATAATTGTATATTTTGTTATATAACTTTTTATATACTTAATTATATCTAAAACAACTTTATTTGTCAATATAAAAGCACAAAAAGTTATATAACTTTTTGCGCAACTTATTATCCGTATGTACCACCTATATTTCCGCCAACATAGGCTTTTAGCTGGATTTGTTGAACCGTAGTATTAAAATTTCCAACGAAATAGCTGTTCTCTTCTCCATTTTTAGTTAGAACAACCAAAAATTGAATCACATCATCTGATTCAGTTGGCATCACTTCCAATTGTTTAGGTTGAAAATCATACTGATTCGTCAGAAGAGCCATCGCAAAGGTTTGAACCATCGCATTCTGTGTCATAGATAAATGATTCTCGATTGTTCCCTTGACATTTGGTAGAAAATTCGTCTTTTTTATATCTGCTACTGCTTCTTCAAAGGCTTTTAACACTTCTTTTTTGTCTTCTGAGCTTGCATCTGCATAGGGGCGTTCTAGTTTTAACTTAGCTGTCCGATAATTCTTCTCGTCTGCTGTTTCCTCTTTGGAAGACGGCTCGTTTTGAGTGGTTCCTGAAGAACTCACCTGGGCAGCTTCTTCTATTTTAGTTTGTTGAGATGGCCTGAAACTCGATACAATCCCTATTCCTGCCAAAACCAATAGAATACCTACTACAATCGATACAACCATATTCTCCTTTATCCAATCAATCATCTTATATCCTCCTTTTAATTTGAACTTAATTTAGCTTCTCTGTCATCTGGATAAGCAAAAGATATTACCTGTTCTTGTTGTTGTGATTTAGTCCAAATACGATAATTCCATGTATATGGAGTTTTGAACTGATCCCAACCACTCAGAGGTGTATTTTGTTCTACAAATAAGATAGAGCCATTCTCGAAAACATGACATACAATTCCAGTATGACCATATCCTCCGCCTCCTACCTGTGAAGAAAAAATAGCGCCTCTTTTGGGTGTAGTCTTAACCGAATTTCCAAATATTGTAGCCCATGCCGCCGCTTGATCTTTCCCATCTCCCTGTACTGAGCCAGAATGACCCCATAAGTGATTTCCCATGCTAATTGTAAGATTCACACATTGTCCAGCATACTCGTCACTTCCAGGATTATACCATCCTGTAGACTTGGCATAATCCATGCCTAAGCTCTTAGGATCAATAATGAATGGTTTCAAGCTATCTGGTAAGTCTTCTGGTTTATACCCCCATGCAGTCGCATCTGAAGGGACAGTTCCCGTTCCATCGGTGCTGCTACCTGACTCACCACATCCACTTCTTTCAGCTGAAGAAGACACCGCACTATCTGAAGAACTGACATCTTGTGTACTGGATCCTTCATAAGGTTTCTCACCATGAGCAGCAATAGCTTCCTTATCAAGCCACTGATACTTCGTACCTAGTTTTTGGTACATATCAGTTAGTTTACTCTTATAAGTGCCATCTGTGGCCCATCCACCATCTGCTATAGCAGATAGGCTAGCAATACCATTTGTATTGTTTATAGCCCCTTTATAGAGTGTCTGGTGAGCCATAAACTCAGCTTTCCCTACGATCCCTGCATCGTAGCTAGAGAACCAAGTATAAGCTCCTCCTGTACCGTCTCCGACATTCGCTCCAGGCTTTGTCCCACTTAAATCAACACTATCTTCACCATACGTCGCAAGAGTAACTGGAAAATTACTTTTACTAGAGGTTTTAACACCTCCCATATTGTGAGCTTTCCAGAAGGAAGTACCATTAGGATTCGTAAAATTGAACCCATTCTCTATCATCGTTTGAGTGATAGAAGCTGAAGGTAGGAAACCTCCTGCCTTCCAAGACAGGATATAGGCTTCCTTGTGCTTTTTTACAAAGTCATCGATGGAACCATCAGCTGAAGAAACTGTGGAGTCGCCAGTTGAAGATGTTGTTTCTACAGCACCACAATCATTTCTTCCATTATTGGTTACAGCTCCCATTATCCCAACTAACATGGTTATCCCAACATTGATAATTAATAGGAGAGCCACAAAAGGAATGAGGATCTTCAGTTTAAATATTTTTTTCATGGATACCTCGCTTATTTACCATAATCCTAATATTGTTCGCAAAATTCCATAAAAAACTAAAAATACAATAAATCCTATTCCAATCTTCTTGAGACCGTTCAAAAACTCCTTATCTCGTTCTTTTTGTGCTTCCAGGCGTTTTGGATCAGATTCTCCCTCTGAAGCGAAATAATCTCTTTCTTGTTGCATGCGATATTTACGAATCAATACGTATTGATCAAATCTCTGCTTAGTCCTGGCAATCATTCCTAGTTTATTTTTGGCCATTCTGGTTTACCTTCCTTTCTTACTCAATACCGCCATAGCGCTCAACTTCAGGGGCTAACAGCTGTTGGTTAAAGACCAGATTTCCTACCCCTGCAATATTCATGAACAACTGTCCTTTCGCCAGACGAGGCAAAGTCTCTAGTTCAGACTGATTCATCGATCCAGATAAGGCGTTAGCTAGTAGAGGCACACTGGTTTCATCCGTCTGAGCAAAAACTCTATATTGCATCAAACCAAAAATCCTCTGAACAGCAGTCACATACGGATCCTTATGAGTACCGATACCTGTCTCAAACAGAATACCTCGTAGTGAATTAACAGACAATACAACACCAGCAAAATTCTCCCCCATTGTATCGATCATATCAGCCAGGAGATTAACACTACTTTCATGCTTTGGATTAATAAGTGTCTGTGCCCCACTAATATTAACAATATAGTGTTGCATATCCATCTCCGTTAAGTCAGATCGTTTCTTCAGTAGTTGCTTACAACGCTTTCCGTTATTAACAATATCAGCTGAGACAAGTGAAAGAACAGAAAATATCTGAACATTTAACAAATGAGGGGCGTTCTTCAACCCTGAGAAGTCAAATGTTACAACTTGCTCTGAAGAGATATCTTGAAATTCGGTTGTTCCCTCGAAAATTTCTGCGTTTGTTGTCAATAGTTCGTTAAACGTATTGTAAATACGCTTAACAGCCTTGTGTTCAGCTTTATCCGCACTAGTTTGTTCCAGTCGACGTTTGTAAGCATCAACAAACAAAATAAAATCAGACAGAATGGGATACTCTTCCTTTACAATATCCGTCGCTTTCAGTTTTTCTGGATTCAACGCAGGATTTCGAGCCCACAACTCTTCCTCAATATAGAAATCATTCAGGAGAGTTCCAAATGTGATTAAATCGTCTCCTGTCACTTCATTATTCAGGAGTTTATAGATACTCTTCAGTTTCTCGATATGAAGGTTGTAAGATTTCTTCTTATCAATTTCAGTTCCTGCTTCATTGGTTACTGTTGGAAACACCTGGAAGATATTGATACGGTTAGCCTCACCTGATAAATCAAGAATCAATCCATGTTGTTTTCGTGTCTGATCAAGAAACTGGCCAGTAGCATCAAAGTTACGAATATAATGCCCCTTCGCATAGAGACCGTCTGTGTGTTTCATAAGAAAAGATCGCTGTCCCATCTTTGGATTTCCAGATAGGATCATAAAGGATCTTGTTCTTTTTCCGTCACGTTCTAGAAAATTGAAATTTACCGCTCCGTTTGTTGGAGTCCATCCCAGATAGAAACCTTTCTCATCTTCTAGCTTCGTATGATTAAAGAAATATCCACCAGCTATTGAGTGAGCTGGAGTCGGTATTCCTCTTCGATGATTGAGTAAATCAATCTGATATTCAGCTGGAATAAATGGGGCATGGTATTCAAAATCTAATTCTCCAGATAGAATAGTGGATTTGAATTTTGACGTCTTGTCTTTGACCTCTTCAACCCTCTTAAATAATTCTTCTTTTGTTGATGCAAACACAAAGACACGAATATACATCCCATACATAGCTATATTCCGCTTATCAATTTCACGGCTTAGTTTATTAAGATTGTCAATTTCATCTAGTTCTTTCCGATTATTGGTTAGTTTGCTATTGTTTGTAATCCGTGTTGACTTCTCTTCAATAGAGTCCTCAATCTCTTTTTGAAGCTGTCTATTATCCTCCTTGTACAGTGACAGGAAGGAACGTGTCCCAGGGATCAATAACAATTCGGAAAGCCAAAAACGATCCATTCCTTCAGTTGGATACTCATAATAGTGTAAGACCGTATGGCATCCATCTCCACTTATCCAGGAGCGGTCATCCTTTTGAAAATCAATATTTCCTTGCGGTTGAATCTGGCTAAGAAAGGCAAGGTCATATCCTTCATTTTTTAGTTGTCTTTGTCTACGTTTTGATAAATCAGGCATGCTATCTCTCCTACACTTTCTCATTCATATTGTTATATTGCTTTATAATCTGAATTTTCTTCCTGTAGCTGATATCTTGTGGAACAAAATCATTATTTCCATAGGTTTTTGCCTTACGAACCAATTCGTCCAATTCGCTTGTTGTAGGTGCAAATAGCCACAGTATAAACTCTGTATTATAAACTTCTTGTCGGATGCTTTCTTCAACTTTAATTTGGCTTTGAAGCCAAATTTCACGATCCTTGAGTTGTAAAAAACGTCTATCATTTACTGATAACTTGGACATATCTTGTCGCACTAAATCCAAATGATGACGCAAATCTGAAATTTGAGTGTCTGTATTTGTTGGCAAAGTTGTCGTCTCCACTTGGATATTCGGTCCAAATCGAGTCAACCAGGTTTCAAAATTTTCAATGGTTCTCATAACTTCGTTGTAAGACATCGATCCTAAATCTTTACCTGGTATCTCCATCAGCTGCAAGTAGCCATAATCAACTAACTGGATATAAGCCTGGCTGTTCGGAATGATTGATTTTACATCTAACAACTCAACGCAAGAATGTAAATCAAAATATTCCTGCGTTTGTTTCTTTGTTTCTTGAATACGTCCCAGAGGGCGTTTCTCGTTTTTTGAGGGTTGAATTTGTTTAATCGCCATTATGGTTTTCTCCTTCTGATATAATTCAAGCTAATATAACGTTTTCTTCTTCGTCTGAAGAAGAGAAACATGCTGTGCCAATTCTTTTTGCCACCGTTGGCAGGCAATACAAGATATAAACTCATAACTGGTGTCAACAAAATGAATGCGAACATCTGTATCCACTGGCTTTTAGGAAAGATTTTTAAGCCAACGCTCAAAGCGATTACTCCAGTAATTCCTACAAAAGCAATATCTAGGATAAGAAGCCCTATAATCTTGATTTTGGCATAGATATCTCTAGGTACACCGTATTTTTCACCGTACATTAATTTCTCCTTTATATTTGTTTTGATACTCACATTATAATGAATAAACGAAAATATCTTTTAAAGGGACAATAGCATTTTTGCCATTATCTTTCAGGAAGTAATTACACAAAAAGTTATATACTTTTTTACACAATAAAAGAAGCCTCAATCTTGAGACTTCTTAACTAAATCAAAGAATGATTCTTCAGAAAGAAAAGTAATCAATTGGCCTTCTGATAGTCTTCTAAGCGCTGCATCATGCTTCTTAGAACTTTTATCTGGATCAAAAAGATTCAACTGCTTGTGTCCTACAACCAATATATCTGTCCTAGAAGACACATAGTTTTGCACGACAGCCCCTTTACTTTCTAAAAATCGTATGGCTTCTTCTCGAGTTAGAGGACGTAAGCTTCCTGTGATAACAATATTCTTCCCTGTTAAATCCATAATTCATCCTATTCCTCCTCTTCAGGACTTTCAGCACCTGTGATATGACGTCCTCCCTGCATACGCTGTCCTGCTTGTTGCATCTGTTGGTTCATGTAATTCATTTGACTCATACTCTGTTGAAATTTTTGTTGAGAAGAGTCTGGTTGTTTCGGTGCTTGTGTCGATTCTACAACTGATTGAGATGAATCTTGGGTTGGTGGCTCCGTTCCTCCAGTTGGATGAGTTGACTCTTTAATTGGTGGCTCCGCTCCTTCAGTTTGAAGTGGTGGATCTTGAATTGGGGACCCTATTTCTTCAGCTGAAGGAGTTGAATCAACAATAGGTGCATCCGTTGTTCCTGGATCGATTGGTGGCTCAGGAATGTCAACTGGTCCAAATTGATCAATTCCAGGAACCGCATCGTTTTTCAAAGCGTTATAGGTCGCATTTTGAGCAGAGGCGGCTTTATCATCCAAGTTATTTAAAGCATTGCCAACTGCACCTTTCGTATTTTGCATGGCTTCAAATGCTTTCCATTCTGCTAAATCAACCATATTACTTACACCACCTTTGGCCGCATTCATCAAGCCCTGGTCTTTTACAGAGTTCAAAGCACCTTGAATACCACCTCCAGTTCTTGCAAGGCTATTCCCCAGAATCTGACTTCCTTTAGACAGGGCATCTGGAGCTTTTTTAGCCATATCCATACCAAATTGACCAAGCGCCATACCCCCATTAAAGACACCTCCTGCTCCAGCCGCAAAGGCATTGCCCATCATCATAGCTCCGAGCAGTTGTTGAGCTGTTTCACTATGACCCGTTGAAACTCCAAGCCAGCGCTCGATCATGGCCACTCCTTGCATAGCTGCAAAGAATACCCCCACATAGACAAAGGCAGCTGCGAGACACTGTTCCCACATGTTC
Source organism: Streptococcus sp. SO2 (assembly GCF_030440025.1). The sequence continues at coordinate 94,794 of NZ_JAQFJH010000003.1, read as the reverse complement.
AGCCCATCAAAGAATCCGCCAGAAAGCTTAGATACTGCTGAAACAGATAGGATTGGCAAATCTCTGAAAATCTCAAGTGTTACACGCATAATGATAACTTCAAAGAAAATTCCTGCGAAGGCACCACCAATCGTTCTTAACAACTCTTTGTATTTCTTTGAGTTTGATAGGGAGCTATAACCAAGAATCGGAGAAATCATTGCTTCAATCAGAATATCAAAAACTGATTTGACGAGCTTAATGATCATGCTGACCAAGAGAACAACAAGGATAATGTACTGAAGAAACATCCCTATCCAGTTGACTTTATAGCGCATATAAACAGATTCAAAAGCACTCAATTGATTAATGAGGCGGTGTTCTGTAATGCTTTCAACTCCAGTGTTATTAGAATTCAACTTATGGAGGAACAAGCCCTTAATCCCTGCTATTTTGTCGTTTTTCTGTATATCATCTAACATTTTTGGATTTGTCGTACCATAGTTTGCCCCAAAATCAATCTTGGTCGCAAAATCAGTCGTATCACGTTGGTCAGAATTATCCGTGATATTATTGACAGGGGTAGAACCCTCTTGAACAGGCTTGATATAGCCATAATTATCCATTGGAAACAGATCCGTAGAAAAATCTTTGTAGATCAAGACTTTTAAGTCTACTACATTATTTTTCATGGGCTGAAGAGCCAAGGAAGAAATCGGTTGGCTACCAGATGGCGCTTCACTGGATACCGTCTGGATAGACATGGCATCCTGTGCCACCGCTGTTGAGATAGTGGTCAAAGCTAGTGGCAATACGGCAGTTACAGCCGTTACCAAAAGGAAATTCGTGATGACCCCTTTGTATTTGACTGGCTTTGTAAAAACTCCAGCGACAGCCGACACAACCAAAATCAGGGTGAACAAAGACGTCCCCAATAACTGAAACCAGTAAAAGAACTGGCCTATAATCGTCTTCTGGTCGCCCAGATAACCGAAAAGCCCAAAGAGCTTGAACATATTATTAAAAACATGTTCTAGGCTGGAAGTGATTTGATAAAGAGCCTTGGCAATCCCTCCTGGCAAATAGGCTAGAAATGCCATAAATGCAGGAGTCGGTTCTAAATAGTTATTCCAATAGGAATAGAATTCCGCCAGCTTTTTTGCATTCTCGCCTGTGATTTCACCATTGAGATTCTTGACCTCATTCACCAAATCTGAAAAGGTTTGATAGTGCACTAAAGGTACCTTCTTTCTTTCTAAGATACCCCTATCATATTCGATAATGGCAAAATCGTTTTTAAAGGGACAATGAAATTCTGACAACAAAAAAAGCCTCAAGTAATTGAGACTTTTGTAAATTAATCTGCGGCTCCATTAAAATCATAGAAAGCATTGTCTTCTTTATAGCCACGACGTAGCTCAATGATTCGGATTTTTTTACCCCCCTCAGTCAAGACGACTTGATAATAAGCCTCTGCTTCTTCAGGCTTACCTATATCCCTATAATCAACAGCGATTGTAAAAGTGTCTTTTCCTTTCAGTTGACTTTCTAAACTAACAATAGTTCCCCTGAAAGAGGCTGGAATCGACTTTACTTGTTCTTCTGAAAGCACACTGTAGTTAATACTTTCACCGTCGTTATTTGAAATAGTTCGCTTTTCTTTGTCAAATTTTAAGGTAGTTCCTACTCCACCTTTAAAATCAAGACTCTCATAACCATCTTCTTGTGAAAAGCCTGTATAGCTATCTTTTAGCACATTTTTAGCAATAGAATCAGGTGATTTTTGACCACAAGCTCCAAGTATAATCAAGGCTAAACCTACTAAAACAATTCTTAAAAAGTACTTTGCTTTCATCATTTATCTCCTAACCATTGTTTATTTTATTATAGCAAACAGCTTTTTTTCTTGCAAGTGTTTATATAACTTATTGTATATCTTTTTAGATAACTTCATCCGCAAAGAAGTCGTCTCCATCATCATAATAATCATAGTCACCGTGAATGACACTAGCTACAGCCGCCTGGAATAGTTCATCTGTAGATGTAAATGATTGGGATTGTACCTTTTGTCCTTTACTATGACGACCTGATAGTTTAGGAGTTTCCCCATTGTTGCTGAGGAGAGGCATGGTCAAACGTTGCCTCCAGTCTATGATGTTGTTGAAGGCTGTACCTGCATCAACTGCGATCTCCTGAAGTTCTAGCTCACGGTGCGCACTTTCGACTGGAATATCCGCAAGAGTCATCGATGTATCAAACTCCTCTTGTAAAAACATGTACTTGTAAGGGAAGCTGTTCTTATCATGTGCGAAGATTGGATCCGTTGTGACCTTACGTCCAGCATTATCCCGTCCCTTGACTCCACGTAAGATAACCGCTTCTCCTTCCTGGAGCTTGGCCAATTGTGTTGGTGTCAACAACTCTTGTTTTGGATTCTCGACAGCTACATTTGGATTGGCTTCGTCCAAGATATTGCTGGAGCGCCGTCTTCTGGTGATGGTACGTGTACCCAGGTCAGCACTAAATTTCTTATTGGTATCTGAAGATGTTGTTTTAACATAAACTTTCAATGAACAGTTGTCCATAATGGTTCGAGCAACATTTTGGCCGTATTTATCATCCAATTGCTCCAGATTTTGAATCCATAGGTAATAGAGAATGTTTTGTCCCAATCCAATAGATATTTTTGTATCCATGTGAGGAATCGCAGGGATATTTGTAAACTCATCTAAGATATGGAGAATCCGATTAATACATTTACGACCACTTGAGAGAGCAAGCTCATAGTTAGCATTGAATAGCTGATCTAAGAATAACGAAACAATCCCATTATACTCTGTTCGGTTTGGCGGTGTTACCAGGTAAATGACTTTTGGTTTATCTGAATAGACCAGCTCAATATCCGACTCCTGGAGAAGATTTTGGGTATCTTCTTTATTCTTAAGGACGGTTATATCGATATGATCTAAAATCGGCTTCTTGCTATACTCATCTAGTTCTAGACTATCTCCAACTTTTCGATAGACTTTTTCAGCTGAAAATTGGAAGACTTGATCTCGAACAGGGGAATGGCCATTATTCTTATGGTTGAAATCAATCGTTACCGTAAACTGATCTGGAAGTTTAGGCTCAATGGCATAAGTAAGATAGCCTTCCCCATCGACTAAAGCCGTCGCTTGCTTTATATAATCGACTTTCTTTTCGACTTTCCCCCACTTCTTCAATCCTGTAATCGTTACTTTAGCAGTTTTGTGCTTAAATTCGTTTTTAAGCTGACTGTTGGTGCTTGATCTCAGCTTGACAGATAATCGACGTGGGAAGCCAACAGACTCTAAATCAATAGAGTTTTTTGAAGTGAGCTTCGCCACGTTGTCTTGCAAGAACAGGTTGATTCCTGTCATCATGCTAGAGTAGACATTCCCTTTAGTCTCATCACCACCAAAGTCTGAAGCTCTAAATTCAATATCCGCCATTTGTCTAAATTTCGAGAATTGTTTTTGATTGACTTGTCTCAAATTATCAAAATAGACTGTGATTTTTGACTTCTTCGATACTTGTTGTTCTCTGCTCGGATTCTCGACGATTTCTCCAGCACCATCTACAAAGACTTCTTCAGACCCCATTGTCGCCAAGAATTTCGCAACGTTAGGGATTGTAATAGTATCCCAGGCATCGTCTTCACCATTTTGAACGGTTTCATTAGCTCGATCCATCAAAGCCATTGTCAGAGCGTTAAATAGGGATATAGAAGACTTACGGAAGTATTCAGCATTCCCCTTCTCTCCACCTTTTTGTTTCGGATAAATTGATTCTGCGACTGCATTGACATAGGTTTGAGTTTTCTCATAGTAGCCCTTCTTTGCGGCAGCGATGGCTAGAGCTAGCGGATTGAAAGACATAGACCAATCCATATTTTGGAAAGAAAGAACATTGACATCATAGTCACGTTGCCTCATGAGTTTGTAGGAGGCTTGATAATGTTCCCCTTTCGGGTCTGCTAGTACCATCGATGGCTGCAATTCAGCACGACTGTTGATTTCAATTGCTGGAGTAATATGACCTTCACCCTTACCTGAACGAGTCATCCCAATTCCTAACAGATTCGTCGGCTTATCTTCAATGTAATAATATCCAGAAGGAAAAGCTAACATGCCTAAAATCCGCTCCGCATTTGTCACGTATCGGCTCATTTTTCTATTTTGCCATAACATTTGAGTTCTCAGTGTTTGTCCTGCTAGATCATGAGTCAGTTCATGAAGTACAGGAGCTCCACCTTCACCTGGATAAGTTAAATCTTTATTGGGGATCTTTTTGTATTGACGACGAATTTCATCAATCGTCACAAAACGGTCATCTCCTTCTTCGTTATTGTTATAGTCTCGAAACTGCTCGAAGTTTATCCAGGCAGATTTCCAGGCGATAACTAAGCCCAATAGAAAGATTGGAAATGCTAAAATCGGTGCTATCAAGAAGACCTTAGCATTCAATAAACTTTGAAATAAGAGGCTGTTTAAGTCAAAGTTTACGGCCTTACTAGCATCTTTAAACGACCAAATACTAAAGTAGAGAAAGCGGATTGTGGCCCTCAAAACAGTAACCAGGTAATTGGTTAAGATAAAAGCAATAAAACTAAAACCTAATCCCATATAAACGAAGCTGCGATAACTTTTAAAATAAAGAATCGGTTTCATTTCTTTATCAAACCGTTTTCGTTCTCGTTTGACAAAAGGGAGGGTATAAAATATCCTAAAAAAAACATTCCAAAGGATGAGAGAGACAAGCGCAAAGAGTTTAGGTATGAATGACTTCATCCAATTGAACAGCCCTCTGGCTGATTGCTTCCATACCTGTTCCCAATCAATCGCTTTGCGACCTTTCCAACCTCTTTTTATTGCTTGCCTTAGACTACTCTTTCCTGCTAATAACCTTTGATAGCTTCTTAAAAAATACGGCTGGAAGAGTTTGAATAGGTAATAACCTGCTACCCCTAGAAAAAGGAAGGTATTGAGCCAACTGGCTCGAATCAGTTGGATAAGGGTATAAAATACTACTTCAAATAACTCAAACAAACGACTACCCCCTTACACCTTCCAAGAACCATTCCATTTTTCGAGTATAGAAGCTCGAAAAGAGAAATATGTGAAACTGTAGCCTTGGAGAGGCTTTCTCATAACGGTTAAAGTAATTTTCTAACCATTTCTCCCCATCCAACTGAAGAACATTCAATCGACTAGATCGACTTTGTTCTAAGTAATTGGTCACCTGAAGAGATTCTGCAATCAATTCATCAGACAGATAATTGTATTTTTGTCTTGCCATTGTTGCACTCCTTTCTTATTATTTCTTAATTCCCCTCTATTCTAAGGGATAATATCAAATTCTTTGTTAAAGGGACAAAAGATATTGTTATATCATAAGTTATATAACTTTTTGTATAACAAAAAAGCACACAAGTGTTCTTGTATGCTTTCAATCCCTTTAGAATGGGGATTCTACATCCATTGGTTCAGGATAAGATGGAGGAATAGAACTTGGTATCGGCTGAGAAAAGCCCTGTTGTTCCTGCTTACGTCGGTTAGATGCTTCCCTATTTTCAAGGAAAGAAATTCCTCCTTGTTGATTTGGGGAAATAAACTGATACGTCCGACGTTGACCTTGTTCATCATTATAAGGTCGTTGGATAATTTCTCCTTTTAAGAGGATTGGAGAGCCTTTAGATAGGCTCTGAGCCATCAATTCCGCTTGTTTTCCGTATACTTGCACATGGAAGAAACTAGAAATTGGTTTATTTGTATCATCATTCATACTAGAATCACAAACAAACTCAAATTTGAAACTGGCATGACCATTTTTAGTTTGACCTACTGCATCACTTGGGATGAATGCAACACGGCCTGACGCAATAAATACTTGCATTTTTTCTCCTTTCAATAAAGACCACAAGAGAGTTATACCCCAGCTTGTGGTCATCCTTTCATTTTAGTTCATCAAGTTAGTTTTCTTTCGACTTACGAAGCCCTGCTACTGCAAGACTCATCAACCCCAAAATCACACCCCAAGTTGGCAGCATGCTTGCTGCTGTTCCTGTGTTTGGTAGTGACGGCTGAGGTTGTGGCTTGCCTGGTTCTTTAGGCTCTGGTTTTGGAGGTTCCGGCGTTGTTGTTGTAACTTTAGCCGTCATCTCTTGTAAATTGACTGTATTGATAAAGGTATTTTCAACCTTACCAGCCTTGATGCGTTCGACTTCTAGATAGAAGTCTGCATCGAACGTGCCTTTTACACCTAAAGAATTTAGGAAATCCTGGTTAATAACATACGACCATTTGCTTTCCTTTTCGTTCCATTTAACGGTCACAATTTTCTTGAGGAAGTTAGGATCCGTATCTTGGTTCACTTCAAACAAGAAGGCATAAGGTGTACCTTTGACGACCTTCTCACCAGCTTTGACTACTTTTCCATCCTTCAGGATGACGTCATAAGGAAGAACCAAGTCTTTCTCAGCTGTGTATTCCGTTCCCTTGAAAATCCCTGACCACTTACCTGTGAATCGATCATGAACCACATCCAACTGGTCACTGCCGTCATATTGGAAGAGGCTATCGTGTTTAATAGGCACGGTTACGCCATCTAGTATATAACGAATGTATTGGCCAATCTGTACTTCTTGGCCGTCCAAGACTTTTTTATTATCCTTTTGATCCAAGGCGTGTTTCTCTGGATTCACATCAGGAACCGAGATAGTGACAAGGTTTGATTGATAGCCATTGCCAAAGTCGATTTGTTTAAGATCGTTTTCGACTTTCTCCCCTGCTTTAACCAGGAGCTTAGCTGGAAGATCAATCGTCACGTTTTTATTTTGCTTCACGTAATTGTGATAAAAACTCTTAGAATCCTTCGCTACCCAAAGGTAAAACTCACCTTTGGGATTCAAGTTCAATTCTTTCAGAATCTTATTGATTGCATCTGTACGCCCTTTGTCTGAAAGGACGTGATACATGTCAAACAAGTCTTTTACATCTTTGCCTGCAGCAGTCATCTTGATCTTGCTGTGGTCAACTGTGAAGGCTTTGTCTTGAACATCATCCAGGATTCCAAACTTCTTACCAAGTGCTTGCGCTGAAGCAAGTGTTTTGGTATATGGGCTGTAATCTGTCATCAAGCGGAAGGTCACGGTGCGATCAAATGTTGTCGCTGCGTTTATATTCTTACCAGAACGATCCAGAACAGCTTTGACTGGTTTTGGTGGTTTCGGTGTGTAGTTGGTAACAGTATTTGAGTACACCTCGTAGTTATTCACTAACACTTTATAGGTGTTATCATAGAAACCTTTATCATAGACTGGCTTCCAAGTAATCACTGGAGCTTCTAGGCGTTTTCCTTGATAGGTAGCAGTAAAGGTATATGTGTTCTTTCCTGCATTATATGAAACAGTCCATCCTGCTTTCTCTGCCGCTGCTTTTGTGACAGCTACATCAGGAACTGCTCCAGCTTCGAGTGGATCAATGATGGTAATCTTGTCCCCTTTTTTCAGGTTCGCATAGATATTGTCATGGGTCAATGTATAAAGCTGAGTAGCATTTTTAGCTACTGTTTGGCCATCTGTGTTAGTCTTGTCTGTATCTGCTACAGATTTGCTGACAACTGGCTTATACTGTAACTTGTAGCCGTGATAACTTGCTGATAATTTCTGATTTTTCGTCTCAGAGAGAGTTTTAAGCGCCAAAGTTGGTTTTGCTGGATTTTTCGCATTGACCAGGTTAGCACTGATTGAATCAGGTTTGACAGGTTTCACAGTTGTTTTTGTGATAGTTGCCGTAGCTGGAACTTCAACAACTGGAGCTACAACCTTCGTATTCAAAGCGAACCAATAGGTTTGGCCATTTGGACTTTCTGGTCCATCCCATTGAATAAATTCGGTTGTGAAGGCTGTCCCTTCCTTAAAGACTCCAAGAGCAGCACCCTTGTACTGATATGCTGAAGAGGAAGTATCCCAAAGATGACCTACCTCTTCCTCACGGTTATAGTCTTCTGCATAAACATAGCCATAATCCTTGTTTTGAGTAACAGTTGAGCCATTGATTTCAACATGTGTCCCATTGATGGCTTTTGCACCTTCCCACCCGATAGGGTTGTGGTTTAGAGACGAGTAGGTTAAGGCTGCAGGTGTCTTTTCAGAAGCCTTGAAAGCTACTTCTTGGCCTTCCTCATTGTTGTAGTAGTAGGTATCTGTAACCAGGAAGTTCATGTAGTCCGCAGCTCCACCTGTTCCATCGTTTCGAGCTACTACAAAGCCCTCAGTCGGATCATTTAAGACATAGACATCATTTAGGCCCGTTTTACCTTGGTTTACAATTTGAAATTTTCGATGGATACGAGAAATATTGTGTTGTTTCCCATCCTCCGTTGTGACTGTTAAGCCGTTTAACCCAGTATAATCAATTTCTGTTGTCCAACCATTGCCCACATCTTTGTATTTCAAGACTTTGGTTGAGTCTAGAACGCGAGAGTACCCAGATCTGCCACTTGATGAGGCGATATAATCCGTAGTCAGTTCTTCTGCTCCTGAAGCTGTAGACTTCACAGTTGCTTCAGGATTAGCGGTCGAAAGACTTAGAGCTTGTAGTACAACTTCTTTTGTGTATCCTTCAGTGCTTGTTTTAGACTGAAGATCGTTGTACTTCTTCTGCCATTCAGCTTGGGCCTGCTTAGCTTGATTATAAGCCGCCTGGTTTTGTTTGGCAATTTGGTTAGCCTCATCTACTGAGGAAACTTCTTGGGTTTCAGAACTGAGAAGTACACCTGAGTTTTTCAATTCAGCGAACTTACGGTCAGCATCCTGATTGACTTGTTCACTAGCAGATTTTTTCTCTGTATAGGCAGCCATAATAGCTCTGTTAAGTTCCACTTTGCCTTTTGCAGTCGCAATAGCCTGGTCATTTTGTTTCTTCAATGCTTCTACTTCTGCGACTGAAGAGACCGTACGTGTAACGACTTTAACGTCAACCTTTTCTTTCTTCAGCTGTTCAGATGCGCTTTCTACCGCTTTGTTTAGAGCAGTAGCTTGTTCAACAGTAGCATCATACTTAGCTTTTTCATCCAGGTAGGTTGAGACAGCTTGCTGGTTTTCTTCTAAGACTTTCTTAGCTGTTTTAGTAGCTTGCTTGTTTTTGTCAGCAGTTCCATCCGTGGCAGTCGAACCATCATTCGTCACTGTGACAGTTGTTGATTGTTCGTGCTTGCCTTTTTCAGTGGCCACAAAGCTATTATTAGCTTGAATGGCTTCCTGCGCTTCCTTGAAGGCTGTATTGTTTTCGACTTGTTTTGCAGTCGTTTCTTCAAGTGCCTTGATTTGCTTATCCTGGTCTTGTTTAATTTCACCCTTAGACTGCTCAAGATTTGATGAAGTAGTATCTGTACCCTTATCAACGCTTGATGTCTCAGACACAACTACTCCAGCTTGTTTAGCAGTTGAAGCAGCCTTTGTGACTGCACTATTATCAATCGCTACAGGCTGGCTTCCTGTTGCCTTACCAGCTTGTTTAGCGTATGTGTTGTTGTCGTTTTTGCTTTCAGGCTGTACTGCTTCATCCGCCAATACAGAACCTGCAGAGAAGGCTACAATACCTGCAACTGCAATTCCTGATACTAGGCCTTTAGCCCATTTTTTCTTACGGAAATATCCGTGTCCTTGTGTTTTTTCTGTCATTTAATTGTTTCCCTTTCCATTTCACCTTAAAACATTTTCTTCTTGTAGACGTAGCTGACTGCTGTCAACAACATAGCTCCAATAGCACCCAGAATACTTTCTGCAGTCCCAGTGTTTGGAAGTGTTTTGAGTTTGCCTTCTGAATCAGTAACAGAGATAGTCTTATCTTCGTTAACTGTTCCACCAACTTCTTCTGGAGCCACTACAGAACCATCTGAAAGGACTACGTTTCCGTTTTGGGTGCTAACAATAGACGCACCTGTATTTGTTTCAACGGGCTCTTTAGTTACATCATGGACAACCTGTCCAGTTGATGTAGATGTTGTCCCAATTTGTGACTTTCCTTGCTGATTTGCTTGATCAGTAGTTTTTGGCTGTTCATCTGGAACACCATCTAAACTACCTGCGTTATCCTTATCTTGCGCCTTATCTGAAGGCGCTGGTTTATCAGCTGGCACTCCGTCAAGACTTCCTGCGTTGTCTTTGTCTTGTGGTTTATCTGATGGTGTTGGAACACCATCGAGGCTACCTGCGTTATCCTTATCTTGCGCCTTATCTGAAGGTGTTGGTTTATCAGCTGGCACTCCGTCAAGGCTTCCTGCGTTATCCTTGTCTGAAGGAGCTGTCGGATCAACTGGAGTAACTGCAGGCTCTGTTGACTGATTTGCTGGAGCCTCTGTTTCTGTTGAAGCGCTTGGTGCTGTCGGCGTAACGACTTCTGTTGTTGGAGCAGAAGAATCAATTGGTGCAAGTTCATCAGCTGATACAAATCCAGCTTGTGCTAATGCGAGTGTTGATAGTGCGAGTGTAGTCAATACTTTTTTCTTGTTCATTGTGATTTTTCCTTTTCTAATTTTTAAGATAATTTGATTCTTTTGGTTCTGTTTCTACAACAAATCCATATTTTGAAGAATCAGAAGTTTTTACATCAAAAGTTAATCTAACACTAGATGATTTATCCCCTCTTTTGACAGACAGGATATAGGAAACCGTATATCTTTGAGTTTCTGAATCATAATTCAATTTCTCTAAAATAACGGACTGTAAAATTCCTTCTTTTGGTTTAGTAAATTTTGCATCACCTTCAGAAAGAAAATCTACTAGGTTTTCTTTTTTGCCCGAGTAATAAGAAGGTAAGAAATAACGGCTAAAGACATCAACTTCATTTTTCGTTGAAATGATGAGTTGAGTATTTTTTTGTTCCTGATATAAGAAATTTACTTTTTCGGACTGACTTGATAGTTGAGCGAAAGCAAAAAATACGCAAACGATATTTACTACTGCAAGCACTCCCAAAACACCTAAAAATAGATAAATTTTCTTCAGAGAAACTGACTGCTTTTGAGCTATAGGAGGGGCAACAGTTGTTTGACCTCCTGCTTTTAGATCATGTGATGGACGGTTTGGCTGTGAAAGAACCGCCAGCTCACCTTCAGCTGGGAAAAGAGGAAGAGAAGAATCGGACAATCCCATACTTTGTTTATATACAGGATAAATCTGGTTCTCAAAATACTCCCTTTTTTCTTGATAGCTGTAATTCGCAAATTCAGAGCGAGTAAGTATCGCTTGAATGAGGGGAAGCAGGAGATTTTCATAGTCTTCAGTAATCAGAAATGGACTAGCGTAAACCTCTCCTTCTGTTACCACGTTTTTCCCTTCCAGATGGGCGATTGCTACTTTTTTCAGCTGAAACTGACCATACATCTGTTTCAACTCTCTAAATAACAACTCTGCCTGTTGAAATGTTAGGTAGGGGAAATTTTTTGAAATCGGCTGAGAAAAATCAGAAAGATGATCCAATCCCTCAATGATATCAAGTAATTCACTATCATCTTCTGGACCTCTTCCATCTTCCCAGGAGATTTCTAAAAATAGATCATCTGTAATCGTACAGCAACCTTTATTAAAGAGTGAAAAAGCCATAAATCACCACCCCTTAACTTTTCACGAAATCAAAAATCCATTCAATAATACTTGGTCCCGCTGAAACACCAATAATTGCAATTGCAATTGATACCCAATGTTTTTTCATTGAGGCTTTTAACTCCCGTCCACCAAACGCATAAATGAGCGAGGTGACAACGGCAGCTAGACCAAATAGCGCAACACTGACTAGCTGAACTTTTGTAATTCCTTGTTTTGCCAAGTTATCCGACTTAACAAATGGATCGTCCGCATACACGGTAGATCCTGTTAGGAATAGGGAAAGGCTCAATAAAAACATCTGTGATTTTGTTTTTACTTGCTGAATTTGTCTTGTCAAATAATTTTTCATAGAAATCCTCCTTTGTTTTTTTGACAACGTTAGTATAATAGATAATTGAAAAAAATTTTTTAAAGGGACAATCATTTTTTTAAGGTGAGTTTTAAGAAAATAATGCTTCACCAAATGACGTATTTTCAGCTTCGACCTCGAATAATATTTTTCTTTTGTCTTCACGGTGATACTCATCTGGTGCATCACCTTCTACCCAAAGATGGAAATGATACTCTTGGTTGGGATCAGATAAGTTCAGAAACTCTTTAGAAATTAAAGGAAGTACTTTATGCTTAATCACTCTTTCAAGTGGCCGTGCACCGTCCTTTATATTTGTTCCTACATCCAATAAATAAGTAACCAAACTTTCTTCGTAAGAGAGAGTCAACTTTTTATTCTTCATTCTTTCTTGAATTTCTGATAGCTGTTTGACAATAATTTCCTTATTCACTTCCTCGTCTAACATGTTAAAAATCAATTTATATTCAATTCGATTGAGAAATTCTGGTCGGAATTTAGTCTCCAACTCCAACGTCATGCTCTTTTCAAACTGAATTTTATCCCTATCGGTTAGCTTTTTAAAATTCCCTTTCAATTCGTACTGCTTAATAATTTTTTGAGAACCAATATTCGTAGTAATAATGACAATCGTATTCTTAAAGCTCACTTGCCTTCCAGTTGAATCAGTCAAACGTCCTGCATCAAGTACCTGCAAAAATAAATCTACAACTTCCGAGTGTGCTTTCTCCACCTCGTCGATCAGAATAACGCTATAAGGTTTCTGTTTAATCTTCTCAGTCAATTGACCTTTCGTTCTAGTTTGACGATCGCCAATCAGCTTTGTGATATCTCCCTTTTGTTTATACTCAGACATATCAAAGCGAATGATTGCATCCTCATCATCAAACATCCCCTCTGCCAATGCCAGGGCAAGCTCTGTTTTCCCAACTCCTGAAGTTCCTAAAAACATGAAGGAAGACAAGGGCTTTCTTTGATCCTGTAAGCCAGCTTGTGCAACAGTTATAGCGTTCACAACAGCTTCTACAGCCTCATCTTGGCCTTTAACACGTCGTGACAGCTTTTCTTTTAAACCATCTAGCCTTTCCTTGTCACCTTTCAAAATCGTCGTGACAGGAATACCTGTTTTATTTTTCAGCACCTCTGCAATTTCTTGCTTACCTACATGGCCTAACCCATTTGTAGAACAAATTGTCGCTGCTTCATCTATTAAGTCAAAGGCTTTATCAGGTAAAAATTGATCAGGTATGTAGCGAACAGATAGAAGTACAGCTTGTTTTACAGCATCGGAACTAATAGACACCTGGTGAAATTTTTCATAAATAGTTTTAGCTTGTTCAAGAATTTCAATCGCTTGAGTAGTTGTTGGCTCATCAACTATAATTGGCTGCATCCTTCGCTCTAGCGCTCGATCCTGTTCGACATACTCATGAAATTCATCTAAAGTAGTTGCGCCAATCAATTGCATCTCACCACGTGACAAAACTGGCTTTACAATATTTCCAGCATCCAAAGCGCCCTTATCTGAACCACCAGCACCAACAATAGTATGAAATTCATCAATAAAGAGAAGATTCTCTCCTTTGGTTTCTACCATCTCCTCAATAATTTTTTTAAACTTAACAATAAATCCTCCATCCTCATCTGACATTAAGCTAGATAGTTCCAGAGAACGCACGGTCAAATTTTTTAATTTTGGAGATACCTGGTTTCTTAAAATGGCTAAAGCAAATCCTTCAACAATAGCTGTTTTTCCAACTCCAGCTTCTCCTACCAAAATAGGATTATTCTTAGTTCGCCTGAGAAGAGTGGTCTGAACAGCTTCTACTTCTTTATCACGTCCGTACACCTGATAATCTTCCGCTTTTTTTGAAACTTTTTCTGTCAAATTATCTGTATAACGATCTAAATAGGGTGTTTTTTTCTTTTCTTCAGTAGTCACACTTAGTCACCTCTTTCTTTTACTTCCTTGATTTGAAGAGTGAGCTTATCTTTTATCGCATCCACAAATTCTCGTGGATTGATTGTCCCTTCTCCAATCTGAGATAGAAACATTTCCCAGCCTCCTGTTGTCTCTGGATCAGAGAATTCATTGTCATAGAGATAATTGATAAGTAGATAGCCCTTATTGGTGGGAGTTAGTTGACCTGTTTTTTTATCTTTAACAACATAACCCTTACTTTGAATTTTTTTAATGATTTCTCCTCTAGTGGCTTGTGTTCCCAAGCCATATTTAGGAAATACTTGGCCAATCAATTGGCTTTCAGTTAGTCTTTTAGGTGGTTTTGTTTCACCTCCTACAATTTGAACCTGCGTATCAATTTTATCTCCCACTTGATAATCAGGAACTTCAACAGAACCTCGTACCTTTCGAGAACTCCATTCAGCCCATCCTAACTTATGAAGCGTTCTACCTTTTGTTTTAAAAACAAGACCATTATTTTCTACATCGATTGTTTTTATTGAATAATGACAATCATCCGCAAACATCAAGATCGCCTGCTTCACAACTGCTTCATAAATCAGTCGTTGGTCAGTTTTTAAATTTGCAAGGTTTGGAATTTTTTCAGTCGGAATCAAGGCTGAGTGGCTCGTACCAGACACTTTTTCATCATTGACGTAATCTTCTCTAGGCTCCAAAAACGCTGGCTGAAAATGACAATTAATAGCTTTTTGATAGGCAGATAGATTTTCTTTTAAATCATCAAATTCAAAATGACTGATGTATTCTGAGTCTGGTCGTGGATAGGAGAGAAAACCTTCCAAGTACAGTCCCTCAACAATGCTCTCAGTTTTATCTGAGTCAAATTTCCAGGCGCTTGCTGCAAAACTTTGTAATGCAGACAAGGTAAATAATTGTGGAGCTGATTTCTGATGATTTTCTACCTCAACTGAAGAAATAACAGAGGTGGTTGATAATCCCCTTGAAGAGGCTAAAATAGCCTCACTATCCTTAGTTTTGTCTTTTGTGGTGAAAAATACCCCATTTTTCTTATCCTCCAACTGAAGCTTCCAATATTTTTCTGGAGTAAAGTTGCGAATCTCTAAATCATTCTCACAAACTAGTCTGACCGCTGGTGTTTGAACTCGGCCAACAGATAGATGGCTACCTTTTGTTCGAGGGAGTTGCCCTCTTGCTTGAAGATCAATCGTTGCAAGAGGTGATAAATTCATGCCTACCAACCAATCGCTTTGTGCACGTGCTTCAGCTTCTAAATAGTAATTATAGGTTTCTGAAGGTTCCTTCAATTCCTGAAAAGCTTTTTGAAGAGTTTTCTTTGTCATGGAGCTTGCCCAAAGACGTTTCCAAATTTTCTCCTTGCCTCCTGGTATATGCGATAAAATAGAGTACGCAATCCGCTCTCCTTCTCTATCAGCATCCGTCCCAATAATCACTTGATCCGCTGCTACCACTTCATCATAAATTCTCTTGAATTTTTCTCTTGAATTTTTGTCCTCTTTGAGATGTTGCTTAAATGAAACATTTGTCAGAGGTAATTTATCAAGTGACCAGTTGTCTGGTTCACTGTATTCAAATAGGTGCCCTTCAGCAGCCACCACATGAACTTCAGCTGGAAAATAGAGTGGTTGCCTGATAACATAGACACCTTTCTTTTTACTAAATTGTCCTAAAGCTGTAGCGTAAGCTTCTGCCTGTTTCTCTTTTTCAGCCAGAATAACTATAACCATATCATTCTCCTTCTACTTCATTTTCTGTCATTGTAAGCTATAATTAAAAAATATTTTGTAAAGGGACATTGACACAGAGTAGAACGAGTTCATATCAAAGAACAACACAAAAAGTTATATAACTTTTTATACAAAAAAGAGGCTCATAAAGAGCACTCTTTCTATACTTTAAGCCCCTTCTTTGGGCTTTGGATAAAATTTTGATTTTGTCCCACCTGTCTATTCAACTGATAAGGCTTTGTATGTTGTTCAACACTTTTTACAATCTTAGATACTGTTCCATGAATCCGTTTCATAGATTGCGCTAGTTGTTGATCATCAAGAGAGGTCAAATTATCAGTCCAAATTGCCATATAGCGAATGGCTTTCTCAGAGGTATCTAACCCAAAGTGCTTAGAAACGAGATAACTTGTCATCTCAGCTTCAAGTTCTCTACGATCTTTTGAGACATCTTCCTTATATGAGTTAGCAAATTTAGGATTATGTAGACTAGCATGCGCCAACTCGTGAATAGTGGTTGCAACGACTTCTCCAGGAGTATTATCTGGATTCAAAAGTATCTTTTGTTCATCTGGATAAAAAGCTCCTTTCGCACTCCTCAACTCTTTTGCATCGTCTTGATAGATTGCTACCCCAATATTCTTAGCATAGTCTGAAAGTCCTTCAAGCACCTCTTTTGTACGAATATGATCCATATTAAAGTTATAGTGACGATTTGGCATCGCTTTGGGATAAAATTCAGGCTTCAAGGTTGTTTGGGACAACTCAAATACTTTATACGTAGCGAATTTAGCTAAGCCTGTATTTGAATCTCTTTCTTGGAAGAAGCGAGATTTCAATTTTCCTTCTTTCTTTAAAACCTTTTCTTCAGGTGTCGCTTCAGAAAGTCTTTTATATTTTGGATTGCCTTTTCCATTTTTTACCTGGTTCCCATTTTCATCCAATACAGGAATCATTTCAACCATCATAGGTCTAAACAAGGTAATATGTGATTTTTCTCCTGTCTTAACCGAAAGATTGTTATGGACAACTTCTCTTGTTCGACCTGTTTTTTTATTGGTATAGGTATTTCTAGTTTCAAATACCTGATCTGAAGTAATCCCAAGAACTTCCCCCATCGATTGCCATTGATTATAGGTTGCGACTGCACTCGCTCCTGGCCACTGTTCCTGAATCAAAGCTACATTTCTAGGAGAAAGTTCTGGAAACTTACTCATAAAATTCAGATACTCTTCTAACCGTTCTGGTGTTTCTGTGTACTCCCTCACTTTTTGAAAAGCAACTTCACTCAATTCATGAGGCGTTAAAGTAGCATAATCAATACTACTTGAGTTTACTTCAGGGGTTTCCAAATCCGAAATAGATTCCTCTTTCAGAATCTCCTCTACACGCTGAAGCAAATTAGTTTTAGTTTCTTGCTTAGAAGATTGAAAAGCTACCGTTTTTCTTGTATCAGGAGTTTGACCCTCTCCTTCTTCTATCAATCGAGCTGATTCATTCGCTTCCAGGGAAATTTCCTTATTCACCACTCTATTTTCCAGCTGAGAAAGAATTTCTTCATCCATCGATGCTAGTTCAGATTGACCGTTGAGTCGACGATATCCTAACCCTAGCATTTGTGAAATTGGTGTAGTCTCATCTCCAATATCATAACGAATTCCCTCCTTAATCAATTCACCACCTGGAGCATAAACATCAAACTTAATTTTGGTAGGAGGGATATAGCCTTCAGTATTGCCTGCTGTTATTTGTTTTATTCCTTCTTGATGAATTGGATAAAAGTCCTGATTGGCCTTATATAGCTCCCTAGCAAAATCTTGATAAGATATCAGCTCTGTCTCTTTAAATGGCAATTTCGGGCCACCTGGGCGATCCTCAGACCATTGAAGGCGTACATGGTAGTTCTCCTTATAAATATGATCTTGTGTCCATTCTTTATAAAAATCTGAATTTGTATCTAGGAGATGATCTTTCCCAGCTGCAGCAACAATCTGATCAAATTTATCATTGTACTGTTTCGCATAGTCAAGATACTGATTCCAGGCTTGATGAAATTCTTCTGGAGTTTTTGAAATGTCACCTGGCACACCTAAATTATAGACAGTATCTAAGACTTGAGTAAAGGTAGCTGAATCAAGTGAGGTTTTATTCAGTGTGTTCTCTGGAGCTGGTAGTTCAGGTTCATCAGAAACCTCCTCATACTTCTTATTTTTTAAGATAGATAACATTTCCTCGCCACCATCTTTAACATATTCATCATTAATCGATAGCTGTTCAATCTGGCCATCACGTTCACGGAACACACCAAGAATAGGTGTTTTATCTACCGTATCTAGTTCCTTGGTAATTTTTGTCCGAGACTTAAAAACTGATATTGGAATATAGTTTTCTTCCTCTAACTCTTTGAATAGCAAGATAATATCTTTATCATCAGACTTTATAAGACTATCAAAACGTCCACCATATCGCCTAAGATTAGTTAAATCATCAAAATAGAACGAAGTACTTTCTGTTGCGACTGAAAGATCTGATAAGACCTTTAGTTTGTCAAAAGCCGCATCATTATTAGCCAATAAAATATTGTCAAAATGCCCATTTCCTTCTGCAAAATCATGTAAAGTTTTCTCAGGTGTCTGCCCTAATGCAATTGGCTTAATTCCTGTTAGGTGCATGAAGTGCTTTTCTTCAAAATGCACTTGTACAGTCTTATCAGGGGTAACATAATAAATCTTTGAGTTTGCCAACTCATCCAAATAATATTGAGCTGCATTTTGCAAAGCTAGTCTACGGATTGGACGATTTAATTTAGTTAATTCATCCAAGGAAATAGAGTGATAGTAGCCATCATTACTTGACTGAAACTCTTCATTTATGGTAAAATAAAGTAAATGAGAGGATGTCGTAGGACGACTGGTAACAGAGCGTTCAAAGGTGCCAACTTTTGGTACGGGTGTGGGACTGCCTTCAGCTTCGGGCTGTAAAGACCCCAGACTACCACTGGTCCTCTCATTTTTTTGTTGCTCCAAAATCACATCTAGCTCTTGAGATTTCTCAGGGGCTTTTTCTTCTGAAGTCTCCATTATCTTAATAGGATGAGTCTCAAGACGTGACATCAAGTTATCCAACAATTCATGATTTAAAACCACTTCTCCCTCTTGCCCTTCCAGATAGTGGAACAATGTATTTGGAGTTACCACAAAACCATAGGTAAAATCTCTTTTACCCGATTCAATCAATGGATACTCCAGCATTCGCTCAATCGATTGTGATAGATTATCAAGGGTTCTTTCACCAAAATAGACGCCAAAACTGTCACTTGAAAGGCTTTCTATCTGCTTGTTACTATTGTAGGCTGCTATTGCAAGTTCACCAATAAACTGGGTTGAAATATCTACTCCCAAAGTTCTCTGATGAGGTTTCAATGTTTGATACAAAGAATCCTGCTCAGAAGTCCCTTTTTTCTTGTATAAATCAACCGTTCGATCATCAATAGAGGTTAAAAGTGAATGAATAGGAGACAATACTTCCATTCGTTTAGCGTTGAGGTATTTAGTAGGATGGCTATTTCCTAACTTCGCAAAGACATCATACAGATAGAAATCTGGTGCAAATTCGATTGATAATTCTCCAGATTGAATCCGATTATTTAATCTCTTAGTTAATGCTTCGTTTTCCTGCTTTACCTCTTCGTAGCTCATCAATCTTTCAGCATTCTTTTCTGTATTGGCAATAGATTCTTGATTGCTTGGAATATGTTTGTCTTCCATAGTCAGATCTGTTTCAGAGGATCTAGTCGACTGAACAGAAAAAGAGATATTATTCCAATTTTCCTTCAACCATGTTGCATCTTCAGGAGAAAGGTGGCTGGTATCAGGAAAGGGACTTGATTCTGATAAAGTTGCTTCAGCCTTTTCTTCAAATTCTGATTCTCGACTATCAGATTTTTCTTCCTGTTGATTCTTTAGAACATCATTCCAGTCTGTTTTATCTTGCCCTGGTCTTAGTTCTGGTAGATCCGAATTGATAACAGCTCCTTTTGCTTCCAATTCTTGAATGAATGTTCTACCTGCTTTATCATTATCTAAAGCTAGGGTAATTAAATCCGCATTTTTCCCATCTTCAAAAAAGTGATGATCAATAGCTACTTGAAGCCCGTCTGCCATTTGTTCAGGTGTCCATCTTAGTGGTTTTCCTGAAATTTCAGCTTGAATTTGAGATAGATGACGCCCAATAGTCGATTCTTTCAAACCATCCATAGAAACTAATCTGACGTCCTGAAGACTATCCTTGTGCAATTCATAGTAGGACATTAAATCGATTGGACTCTCAGTGAAAATCAATCGTTTTGGACTGCCAATATCAACATGAATACCAGTCATAGGATCGGAGTTTTTCATAATCACTTTAGCATATCCATGTTTTGGCCACTTCTCCCAATTTTCCTGTATTCCTTGTAAAGAGGCTCCAACAACTTCACCTGAAGAAGAAAGGGACTTGAATACAATGACTTGCTCAATCGCATTTGTTGAATTTCCGCTATTACCTTCCGCAAAGTAGTCAAGTTTGGCATTAGCTTGGGCTAAAACGCCCTGTTCCAAAAAATAATCAATCGTTTCATCGGATAGCCCACGTTGATTTCGTAAGTAGTCTCGTCCAGCTGATAACGGCTGCTCGTATTTCTCAAGATAGTATTTAAAATCCTCTTGAGGCCTTTCAACCATTTGAAACTCTTTAAAATTTCCATCATTTAAAAAATCTACCGATTGGTTAAAATCTACTTCCTTTATTGTCTCAACCAAAGAAATCGCATCTCCACCTGTATTTCTAGAAAACCATTTCCATAAATTCTTATCAGGTGAAATAACTAGGCTATCATGTTCTTTCCATCGATAGTCTCGTCCAGATTGAACCAGCTCCATCTGGAGCTCGTTTGCAACATCCAAAATATCTCTAGAACGTGCAAATTCAACACGTTCTCTACGACTTTTCCCACGTCTTGATTCTTGTTCTGTCATATAAAATCTCCTTAAAATCCTTCATACTGTGGTTTGTACGGCTCTTTCTCTGCTTGTAGAAACGTTTCTGGATCTAAGTGAACCAATTCCCCTACTGAAAAAGATTCAAATAGCTCAGAATTTTCCTTAAAATCTAGAACCATTTCTAAATCAGAATTTCTTCCTTGACCCTCAAAATGCACTTGCTTATTATCGGCATTCATTGCCGTAATTAACCATTCAGCTGAAAAGTCAAAGGCTTCAACTGCTACATCTGGAAATACTAGCTCCATTTTTCTTCTCCTTTCTCTTTTTATCCTTCTATTCTATGTAATAATCGAAAAATCACAGTTAAAGGGACAATATAATTCCATTTTCAACAAAAAAGTCATTGCTTTTACAATGACTCTTATATACTTTGTCCTTTTTCCTCAAGTTCTTGCCTCTCATCACTTCTCTCACGTTCCATAAGGGCTTTTTTATTTGCACGTTGGGCCCTTTGAAGAGAATTGGTCAAATTTCTCATAAAATCTGTATTGATGATTGCTTTGCCTTGGGATTGTTGGACGTTTTTTCTTTGCAAGTTCTTCCTTTCTTGCATTTTATGTGAAACAGCTTGAGCTAACTGACTTTTCTGATTGCTTTCTTCCTCTGGCAATATTTTTTGATAGAGTGATTTGAGTTCAGAAAATCCTTTCGCATTCTCCCGTTTTAATTTTTGAATAGTCGTTTGATCAGTCGTTTGTGAAATTTCCTTGTTTCGACTGTAAATCTGATGTTTCAGCTGAAAAATTGAGATATGGGTCTGTAGTTCTTCTATATAGCTATCTTTCGTAACAGGATAGCCCTTTAGAATAGTCAGCACTCCTTCATCTTGAAGAGGTTGAACTGCCGCTAATTCTCCCTTCAGACGTTTAATAGGTGCTTGAATTGTTAATGAATCAGCCTTTTCTACTGAAAAAGAAACACTATCTTCAAATTGGTTAGCAAGAGATTGTTTTAAAGATTGGTCTGCTTCACCTAGTTTATAATTTGGAGTCAGTTGCAATTCAGTCAGCTTCAGTCTTTGAAGAATCTCCTTCTTTTTCAATTCAACAAATGGCTGATCCGTTTCAAGTGGTTGAATTTGATCAAAAAGAGTTTTACGAACTAATAAACTACTTTGTTTTTCCTCCAATAAACTCAATTTTAAAGCATAGCGAAATGTTCCTAACTCCTGGCGCTCTTTTAATGATCGATCACTTTTCTTTTTAGCTGCTTCTACAAGATCTTTCAAATCAGCCGAAGAAAATAGCGATAAGTCTCGTAAACCAAGTTGCTTCTTCAGTAAGTCTTCTTTCATCTGACTCACATCATAAACTAATTCCGTAACATATTCAGGACGTCCCAAACCTGTTCCGTGTTTGTCATAAGCAGCATAGACTGGTTTTGTAATTTCAATGGGTTTTGCCCCATCTTTCAAATCATAACCCAGTTTTTTCCAGGAATCTAGTGTTTTGATAACACTTGCATTTGGATCCTGTTCTAAAATCCTTTGTTGGTTCTTTACTGAGAAATTGGCCAAATTTTT
The DNA here is from genome assembly GCF_030440025.1 of Streptococcus sp. SO2. Next base: position 72,580 of record NZ_JAQFJH010000003.1, on the reverse strand, counting down.
TTCCAGCCGAACATCAGCTATTTCAGGAGCATTCTCACGAAATAGGTGCAAGATCTTATTTGCTAGTCGTTCTCTCAATTCTTTCTCTCGACTCGCTATTAATTGCTGCAGATGATAGCCTGCAGCCTCCTGTTGTGTTTTCTCAAAACGACCATCAACTTTCCGAATCTTCTCGTAGGTTGATTTTTTTTCAGCTGAATAAGCTCCTCTATAGGTTTCTAGAAAGTTCTTCGTTTCTTTCAGAAATTCTTGATAGAGCTCTTTCCCATCATTTTCTAAATAGGAGTCCAGATAGCGGTCAAGGAAGAATTTACTGACTGCAAAATCTCTTGCATTTGATCCATAACGCCATTTTTTATCCATTGGCAAATGGTTGTAAGCCTGCTCCAAAAAATTTTTTTCAGCCGAAGAACGAACCTTCTGATCTCTAAATACAGAATTAATCAATTCACTTCTGATATTCGCCAAGATTTGTTCTCGTCGAACAATCATTCCTCTAGTCTGTTCATTCAACAGACCATGAAAAACATCACTTTTAAAACGCTCAATAGTTTTCTGGGAAAAGTTTCCTCTAAATTCCATTCGTCCACGAGGTCGATAGAAAATTTTTTCTCTTGCAGATTCAACTTCAGATAAACCAAAATGCACATGAATATTGTCCGTGTTCAAGTGAATATTGGCCCACCAAAATGATGAATCAGATAAGCCTTCTTTTTCAATCAACCTTGGCAATGCTTCACGTATGACAGACTTGATAGCTTGCTGATCGACTTTCCCAGTTTCCAAATCATATAATCCTTCTTTGGCTAAAAAATCATTATCAAAAGAGATAACACCCTGCCATAGAAGAGAGCCATTTTGATAAGCCTGTTCTAACTTACTTTTCAATTCAGTTACTTTGCTACGCTGCAAGTAATTGGCCTCTTTTGTAAAAATCGCTGTCATCTCTTCATTTTGGTTTTCAGTAGCATAAGAACGATTCATATAATCGATGTACTCCTGGAAATTAAGTTTTGTTTCTGGAACTTCAGCTTGGATTTTTTGTAGTTCATCTTCAGTTAGAGACTCAATATTTTGTCTGTGCGTTTCTAAATTTAATTCATTATCAACCTCGACAGCTTCGTCTCTATTGGTGTAGTCTACAAACCCACTATTTGCTTCTGTATATTGCAGCATGAAGGTAATACTTGGACTAGAAGACACGTTCATTATTTTCCTCTCTTTGAATTAAAATAGTCCATTTTTTCTTAAAAGAGCATAGTCTTTTAATAACGGTTGTAATTCTTCAGGTTCAACTTGAAAATCATTAATCCACCGTCCTGATTGAGAAATATGTAATTCTTTTTGCTCTTCAATAAATTGCATGGGAATCAATAAGATATTTGGTTTTTCTAACTCTGAACCACTTTCTCGTTCTAAAAAGGCGACAATAAAATCTTGATTTCCTTTTGTCCTCAATTGCCAGTGATGGGAGTTCCCGTTTTTCCTTTTATACAATGAGCTGTATTTTACATCAATCGTTAGACCATCTAGCCAAAAATCATATACCGGATTATTTTTCTTGAAATACTTATTCGCATCCGTTGCATCTGGAACATACTTTTGAAAAAGCTCCTCGGCCATTCCCCCGAGCTTAGCTGTCCTAGAACCATACTGAATTTTATCTTGAATTTTAAGGCAGCCACTCTTTATTAATTTCAAATGAGCTATATGAGTTGGCAGCCCTGACTGTTTCACCGCTTCATGAAAATCTCCTGTTTCTAAATAGATTTCAACAATATCTACCATTTACTGTACCTCAATGAGAATGTTTGATAGTTTGACCACGTGCAATATCTTCTTGAATAATATCGTTGATTCGTGCCATCAATTCATGTTGTGTAGGATCCAATCGTGAATGAATAGATTCCAATTCTTGAACATCAAAATCATCTTTCGTAATAGCATGAAAGTTGGTTAGCGTTAGATAGAGAATTTGATCAAGTTGACGATGAATTGCCTTGTTATCATTTCCAGAATCAAAGGTATCCCCCAAATTTTTTTCCAGCTGAGTCAGTCGCTCATAGAAATTTTTTCCTTCTCCTAATTCAATAAAAAGTTTATAAAAAACTTCAATCAAAGTGACAAGCGTTGCTGAATTATTTCGATACTGTTTCTGCAAAGCAGACGATTCTTTCAAGTAGGATTTTATTTCCTTAAATTTTTCATGTGTTTCTTCGCTAAAATATAAGCTAAGTCTTGGATTCATTTTTCCCTCCTCAATTTTTCTGAGATGATCCTGTCAAATAATTGATTTTATATCCTGGTTGAATATTAAAGATATATACATCAAATGAGATCTCATCATCTTCGATACTCTGTGCTTCCATACGAACTCCTCTAGCAACTAATTCCACATTTCTAAAAATGGGAGTTACTCGATAGCGAACATGGTGGTTCGTATTTTTTATGTAGTTAGCAATTTTATTTTCATAGTAAACCATAGATGATTGTTCATCTTCAAAATTTGCATTTAAAGCACGTGTACCTGTAAATAAATTTTTAGCATTCGCATTCTCTCCACTTAATTGAAAACCGATTAAGTGAGAACGATTATATAAATAATCTTCTTTCCCGTTGAAAATTATTTTTTTATTTTTCCATCCTGTTGGTGTGATAGACGAAATAGATTCTCTATCTTCAGTTGGCATCAATTCTTTTCCCAACATCGCTTCAGCAATTCCTACACGATTTAAAAAATCTAGATCAGAATATTTTTCCCAGCTGCCATTTTCTAAACTCAATTCGCTCTTTGTAAATTGTGATTTTTCATTGACGACAATCACCTGATTTTTTCCATCATACTCCTTCGATTTCAAATCATCATTTTTCAGAGTAGAATTCAAATTTGAGTCGGAATTTTTTTCTTCAGCTGAATCGGCTATGTTCAATTGATTCGGGATATCATTTTGTGTTAAGCCAGATTTGATAGCATTAAAATTGTTAGGTTGTACGACAAATATTGCAAGAAAAATGAGAATGATGAACAGAGATTTATTCTTCTTCATTTTTAAACACCACCTGACCGTCGTTCAGCTTCAAGTGCTGATACATCATCCATAAAATGTAACCAATTTGTGGTTAGTTCATTTACAATATCTTGTTTAACATTTAAAGCTGAAAGAGAAATTTCATTCTTCAACATCAATTCTAAAATCTGCCTTTGTTGTTCTTTGATATCAGATAATGTTTCCGCAAATTGATTATTGTACAAATTCAATCCGTCATTCATTACGATATTTTGAACTTGCGATAACATAAACTCATTGAAACTTGGATAGTTATATTTTTTTGAAATATCTCGAAGTTGTTCAAACATATCATCAGGTATATTTCTGATTTTGATTTCTTTAGTCATCACTTTCCACCGCCCCTTCATACTCTAACCAACGTGAAATATGACCGCCATAACGATCCATTTTTTCTTCAAATTCAGAGAGTATCCTTGTCTGTTTTTTCATTTGTCCCAGAACATGGTCAGAAGCTAATTTCATATTTTCTAAATGAGCCACATACAAATCTTGAGCACGATTAAATTTTCCGTACTCAATTTTTTCACGACAGATTGAGAGCAGAAAATCATTAAATGACTTGGCTTTATTTTTCTTAGCAAGAGATTTTAGATAATTAATTTCATCATCAGTAAGGCCTCTAATCTCAATTCGATTTTGTTTTATATTTGCCATTATTTTAAATTTTCCTTTCTAAAAAACAGCGCCCTTCTTTTTTCTTTTGTCGAAGCAAAAGCAAAAAGAAGCAAAAAAGAAAACTTCAACCTCGCAACATCACGAACCGATACGGTTCTATTTTTGCGGTTTTTCAACACACTAACACACACAGAGGGACTAAGGTCCTTTTTAGGTGTGTTGTGGTAGAAAAGAGCATAAGGGAAACTGTCCCCACGAAGCGTGTGGAGTTGATAGTATCAACGTTTCCGGTACCGGTAATTTTCTCGGTTTCACCTACTTACACACACATGCTATACTTACCTTTACACACTTTATAGGTGTTATACTTACACTGTTTTTGACTTCATTTAGAAGTTCAAAACTCAAAAATTAAGACTGATTTTCAGCTGGAAAGCTTCCTTCTTCACGATTTTTCTTCGCTGCTAAACGTTGTTCTTTTTCATCTTCTTTGATGAGGTTTAATTCCATTTTTAACTCTTCAAAAATTGATTCATACGACTGATTTTTATTTTTCTTCAGTTGAATTTGAACATAAATTTTACCAATTTGTTTTTGAAGATTCTCTTCTGCTTCTTTACGTTTCTGTTCCAAAAGGGCAACTCTTTTCTTTGCCTCTTCTAGTTGATTATCAATTTTTTTTAAATCATTTTTAGCCATGATTACTTCTCCTTTTTTCTAATTTCGTATTTCTTAATTCCTTAATTTATTTCCTGCAAAGCTGGTAATTTTTTCTTTTATAATTTGGAAGTTGCTCCACAAATCGCCATCTAATTTCTTCAAATCAATCACATAAACTTCATGATCATTTTTCTTGATGGTTAGTGTGAAAGAACGTTCATCAATTTTAATTTCCTTTAGAACGAGGTACATTGAAGAAAACATTTCTCCTTTATACCCTGGATTACTATGATAGGTTATTCCATATTCATCAATATCCAGCACAACCCATTTCTGTTTTCTAATCAAACCTTTTGTACTTGTGAATACAGCACGATGCTTTCTAACTGGCTGATTTTCCTTTGGTGCTAATTTAAGTTGTTCTTTCATTTTTCTGCCTTTCTTTTTTTGATTGATTCTAGTATAAGAGATAACTGAAAAAAATTTTTTAAAGGGACAATCATAAAAAATAAATCCCCTTAATTCAAAAATTAAGGAGATTTTTGACTACTATTTATTGGTAAACACGAACTCGGCTTTCATAGAAAATGCATCCTTTTTACTTACATCAAATTGAATCAGCCAGAAAGAAAAATCATGTTTTTTCCCAAACGGGAAGACATAAAATACTGGATGATACAATTCTTCAATATCTACAAATTCTCTTTCAAGAGGAGCTTCAGAACCATTCCATGCTTTTCTATAATAGGAAATACCTGTCCGTTTTTCTCTATTCAAAAAACTTAATTCTACAATATCTTGATAATCCTTTTTCACTGCTCGCTGATTAATCGTAATCATTCGTTGGTTTGCATCACCTTCATCAGCATCTATAAAAAGATTGATTTTAGGAGGTAACTTATCTTTTAATTTTCGGATTCCAAGGTAGTCCTTATTTAAGATATTTTTGAACAGATAACGCTGAAAAAGTTTTGCTTGAAACCACTTCATGAAATAATAAATACCGATACTAAAGATTAGGGCTAAAAGCCAGAACGATGATTCGTTTTCTTGTATTGGTTTTTCTAATGCAGCTGTAAAAATGATGGCAAGTACAATATTTCTTATAAACATCTTTATAATCTGCATTTCAGCCCCTAAACGTAACTTCGTAAAAGGCGCACATAAAATAATCAAACACATCATTGATCCAAAAATCTTTGGATCAACCTCAAGTATTACGGAAACTTCTTTTATAAGAACAGCGCCTGTAACCATTACAAAAAATAAATATTGCCATTTAAAGGCTTGTCTAATAAGCCAATTCACTCCACAAATTGCAGATAATTTATATCCCAATTTATCAGTTTCTTTTACCATTTTAATTAAATTTTTCATTTTATTTTACCTCACTTTAATTCATTTCTACAGTTTCAATAGAGTTTGAAAATTCAAATGTTCCATCTTTAACAGCTTCTTTTTTCTTGTCCAAAGACTCCAATTTAGCCTTCAACTTTTCAATGTTTTTATAGGCTGTTTCGATGGTTCTGTTCTTCGTTTCGATGTTTGTATCCAGCGTAGCAATATTCTTTTGATTGGCTTCGAGATCATCACCCGTTAGATATTTTGCTTCTGCTTGAAGACTCGCTTTTCGTGAGTTATCATCTTCAATAGATTCCTTCAATTGAGAAATTGATGTCGTCAATTTTTGAGACTGTTCATTCTGGAAATTGATCTCTTTTTCGATTTCCTGAAGAGTAAATTCTTCTCTGGAGACAACTTCAATAGCTTTGATTTCAAGCTGAGGATTTTGAGGAGTTACAAAGAATTGTACAGTGTCCTCTTCTCCAGATTTCTTCTGAGAAACCTTTTTAGAATCACTGGATGGCGATGAAATATTCACATCAATTGAGCTAGAAGAGACTGTCTGATTCGTCACATCGATCGCAAATGCTCCAAAATTTTTCGGAACTCCTTTAATAATAACTGATACTTTATTATCAATGATTGGCACAACATCCATCTCTATTTTTGAGTCTTTATGTTGCGCATAGAGTTTCCATTTTAATCGTTTGGCATCGATGCCCCGATCTATCGAAGTCGTAGCATCTTTCGTCTCAAATTGTAAAACAATAATTCCAGTATCTGGTGAATATTCCTGGCTAACCAGTTTCATCTCACCACTCCCATTCGCAAATATCTGCTTGGTTTTGAGTTGTTCAGAAGTATATGTTTGTCTTTGTGGTGAGAAAATCGCTCCCATCAAAAGACTTAACCAGGTCACAAATAACATTGAGAAAATGACCAGTTTCCTCTTAATAATATTCTCTTGAAACCAAACTTTAGTCTTAATAAATGGCTTCAAAATTGGGCTAGATTTTATCTTTTCAATCCAGCGTTTGATTGTATCTATCATAATGGATATATCCTTTCTACTCTATGTGAATTTTTGTTTTTATACTAGTGCCTTACCTCCGTTTCTCATTCTTCTTACATCCTTTCCAAATAAATGAAACCTTACTTTTCGGCCAAACACTTTTTAGTAACATTAAGAACGCTAATGGCAGCCTTTTCGTTTTGATTTCATTTCCAAAGTTATCACATATAGTTATCCTGAAGAGCGGTACAAACCAGATCGCAATCAAGATAGTTCCAACCACGCCATGCGCAATAGCATTTAAAATTTGATACATACTGCCTCCTTAAATACAACCTAACTTTTCAGGTGCCAAATCCAATGTTAGCCAAAGAGCCTCATCTTGAGAAATATGTGTTAGTCTTCCTCCCTCATCATTAAAACGATGTAGGGTAAACGTTCCATCTGATAATTTTCCTAAAACAACCATTCCTTCATTTGTCCTAGTACGCCATAGTTCACAATCATTTTGAAAGGCTGTCTCGGCCCATTTACTTAGCTTTACCCTTTTAGTCATTTATGGCCTCCTGAATACTTTTCTCATCTGCTACAATCTTTTCCTCTGAATCTCTTGAAGCATATAGATATTTCTTTATTTTTCCCTTACGAATCTTGATGATAGTTGCAGCTTTTTCAACCTGGTATTTTTCTACCAACTTTTGACCTTCTTCTGTCTGAGTGTCAATGTAAAATGTAGGATAGGAACCTTTATTGGCTGCATCTACAACTACACTTTTTCCAACCTGACAGTAAGGACAATTTTTTTTATAAAATACTAGGTTTACATTTTGATCAAGTACAGTATTCTGGTATTCTTTCTGAGTAAGGTGAGGATCATAATCTAAGATAAAATAATCTTTATACAGCCTATATCCTCCTAAAACTGCGAGACTCACAAGTAAAATGACAAGAAGAGCCCCTAGAGCTAACTTAACATGCGTAAAAAGCTCTTTCATCCTATCTCCTCCTCATCCATAAAATCAAATATGGAACCTTGAACATAATCAATCTTGGCCAATTCTTTTATTTCTAATTTCAAATTAGTGAACGTTGTCATCACTTCTTGAAAGAGTAAAGGATCAAATTCCTCGGAATCCAATACACGGACAATTGGCAACATTGGATAATGATCTCTCAACTCCTCCTGCAGGTAATCTGAAATCATTTTATCATTCGAGATAACACTATCTACTCTAATGATCGCTGGAATGCTAGAAATACTCTCCTCGTTTTGATAAAAAGTTAAAGCAACATCCCTTGCAGAAACAGACTCAAATTTTAAGTTATCCGATGAAAGTTTAAAATAATAAGCCAATGGTTCCTGACCAACCCCTGTTAGATAGTATCCTCTAATAATTTTGAATAACTCTGACATCGACCTTTCTCCTTCCTAACAAACTTTTAAAAGTCTAAACGGAGCTTGATACACATCAGGATAGTGAATCAATCTCTTTTTTCTTTGTTCAGGAAGTGGTTTACGGTAATGCTTTTGAAGATACTGAAAAGCTAGCCCTAATGTATCAAAAACTAAAACTTTATTCTCCCCATTACAAATATAGTCACCTAATTCAAAACTGAAAATTACGTACTTCATTCTTCTTCTCACTTTCTATTTTCGCCAACCATTGCCAATAGATCTGTCTCTAATTCAAAATCATATCCGTTTTCTAAACGAACTCGTTGACGAATACCTATAAGTGAGAAAACTAATAAAGATCCTCCAACAAATATAAGACTAAATAGTCCAGCTAAAATCAAAATCATATCATTCCTCCATAGATTATTTTATATACATTTATATCTTGGTAATAATCGTAGATATAAATGTAAGGCAGTCTGCGGGTTTTTAAAATTATCCAATATCAAGCTCAAATAGAGATAGTTGTTGTGTTTGTTTAAAGCCATCTTTAACCCTTTCTATCACTCTCTGAGTGAACTCTATACTTTCTTCAAAGAAAGCAGCAATATTGGCCATATAAGCCTCCTGACGTTCTTTCTTCACCTTGATAAGGGAAAGGAAGATTGCTTTGATAGAGGCTAATCTGATGCCTCCTCCACGGCCGTGTTTGACTGTAAAGAAGATCTTTTGTTCTGTTTTGAGAACCTTCAATACTTTGTCTAATGAACGCTCAGGAATATTCAACTTCTCTCGTATCTCTTTTTTTGTCGTCTGGATAAATGGATCCTCAGATTGATAGAAGCCTTCTAAATAGGCCATTACGTCTGTTTTCCATTCATGAAGATGACTATTCTTTCTGTCAGCACGTTTCTTCTTAAACTTGTACCAACGTTGCTTCACAAAGAGATCTGAAGCCTTGAGTTCCTGATTGACCCATGCTTTACATAAAGTCATTACATAGTCACGACTAGCAGCTTCATATTTTCCTGAGTAGGCGCTTGTAATAATCTTATGATATTCAGCTGAAGAGAGTGGTTCGTCTAGATTTGCATTAAAACTAGAAAGAACCTCCTCACATTCTTCCTGATCGATTCCTGAAGAGAAGTTGGCTAAAGCTAGCGTGAAAAGAACGTTGTTTCTTCCCATCAAGGCTTTTCCACCTTTGATATTCCCCTCTCTCATCAGCAATTGATACCAAGGTTCATCAATCTGTTTCACCCCTTCAGAACCTGAAATAACCGTCAAATTGGGCTTTTTACTTGGGAAGGGAAGATCTGATTGCTTCATTGACCAATCTAACCACTCCTGGAACGAATAGGTATAATCAGCATCAAAGAATTCTACATTATCAGTTCGAGGAATCCGAGCAATCCCAAAATGGTTACAAGTCAAGTCTACTGGTAAAGTTTGAGCAAAGTAATTTCTCAAATTTTGAGAAATCGCTTTGGCCACCTTTACCACTCGAAATTGGGAATGAGCTGTAACATAGGCTGATTCTGAGAGAACAAAATAGGCTTGAAATCCTTTATCAGATTTTAGAATCAACGTCGGCATAAAACCTAGCTCCAGGGAAGCAGTTAAAATATCTCCTGTTGTCATTTCTTCAGCTGCAGAGGTAATATCGAAGTCAATGTAGAATGTGTTAATCTGTCTAAGATTATCCTCAGAGTGGCCACGTGTAATCCGTCGACCAGCATCACTATAGCTTCCGTAGCAATATACGTTAGGAGTCCAGTGTGTAAATTGATCCTGGTTCTCCAGCAATGATTCGACAGAGGTTAAAACAACACCACGTGCCTTCACCATATTCGCTTTTGAACGATAAGCAAATACAGAGCCTCGTCTTCCTTCTTCAGCTGAAGAGATGAGCTGTAGATGGCTATTCTTAAATTTTTGTGTTCTTAATCCGTCTTTTGTAATGATGGATAAGCATTTTAGTAAATCAATCTTTTTCATATTTAATTTCTCATTATTTAAACAATGATAGTGGAGATAGCAATAATCTAAAAAGAAAATAAATCAATAAATTTTTGACAAAAATCAATTATGAGATTTAATAATTTCAAAAGTAGTTCAGCATTGAAAATATATAGAAGAGCAACGACCAGTATCATTGCTAACAAGATCATTAAACTATACCTTAAAAAATTTACGGATTCTTTTTTACTGTCTGGTAAATTTGCAACCCTTTTTTCTTTCTTATCCTGTAATTCTTTGCCAAATAATTCATAAGAGTACCTTACCATTATCCAAAGAGATAAAGCCCCACTTCCCAACACTGAGATAATGAGTAAAACGACTGTATCAATGACTATGACAAGTAAAAATCCCAATAACATGAACTGCATTATTTTATTCTCAATTAATCCAGAACTTATTAACGACATTGAAATCCAGTTGCCGAGATATATTAGAAGATAAGAATAAGAAAAAGGGACAGCTATAAGCGAGATAAAGCAAAGAACTATATTACCCAGCACTTTCCGCAAACTCTTAGAATAAAGAATGTTTTCCCTTATGGATTTCAATCTATCCTTTGCTATGAAAAAATAATAATACAATACTGTCATACTATGCCTCCTATTTTAGCTCAAATGAATTTATAAGATACGGTAACAAATCAGCAGACGATAGGTATATCATTCCCCCTCCTACAATAATTAAAAAGATACTCACCATCCATTCCCAAGTAGTTAGATTTGGAAAGAAATCTTTCTTACCACTCCAGCTAAGTGTGATGTCTGTATTTTTAGCTATGATAAATACTCCATTGAACGAAATGCACACTCCTACAACAAACAATACAATAAAACCAAAAATCATATAATTTCCTCCTTGCTTATTTCTAGGCTTTTAAAATAAATAAACTAACAAATAAAATGGTGATAGAAACTATCTACCGTAGTGAAGTTCACCTTCACTGTCCTCGTATTCGAGCCAGTGGTCCATAACATCCGGACCTTCTTGTAACTCACGTCCAGTAGGAGAACACCACTCCTCATTTCCATTAGATGTTTCAAACACCTTTTGAAAAACACCATTTCGGTCAACGTCCACAAAGCGTGGATATGTAACAGTAATTTCAGGCGGTTTTGGGAAACTCATCCAATAAATAACATTACTACAAGTATTTTCAAAACCAATGCCATCGTTAAAATCAACCCAGATATCTGTATACACTTCTTCGCTTTCACTTGTGTAAACAAGAACCTCTTCGTCTAATTCAGGGGTTTTCCCGTCCCACATGAATTCAACTTCATCTCCGTATTCCTTTTTTTCTTCGCTAGTAAGGGGTCTTTGTGTAATTTTTTTCCAGTCTGTATTTTTCATATTTCTTTCCTCTTATGTTCTTCCTCATTTATTCAACAATTCTTCTGATAGCAACTATTCTATAAGTATTTCCAATTCCTTTGCGATAGCAGCAATGACACTCACAGTCACGCTATTTCCTGCTTGCTTGTATAATTGACTGTTGCTATTCACTTCTTGCGCCTTATCAAAAGCCCAATCTGGAAATCCTTGTAATCTCCAACACTCACGAGGTGTCAACTTTCTGATCCTAAATCCATCTGATAAATAATTATTTTCCTGATAGCTATTCCTAGTTAAAGTAGGAGCGATGTCATGTTCTCCACCTTGGTTATAACCATGACCACGTTGGATTATTTTAGGTTCTTGCCCACCACCTTGCATTGTGGATAGAGTGGGAGCTAGTCCATTTGTATCATATACTCTTGAGTTTTGGTCATGATTTCCAGGCAATTTCCCTGCGATTAGAATTCCATGCTTATCTTGCGTAGTCAAAGTAAACATAGGTTCTTCGTTAGACTTACACCTGCACCCATTTTGTCGTTTATCCGTGCAATCAGGAGTTAAAACAGGTATGGCTATCTTTTGCCCCTCTCCCTTGTTGGTTGTGAGTGTGGGAGCCAATCCAGCTGATTCATAAACCTCTCCATTCATCCCATTTCCTGAAGGATGGATGTTTCCGATAGACCTCACTTTCTGCGATTTACTTTCAACAATGTACGCCCCTGCTCCTTGTGAGTTGCCATATCTGGTTGTAATGGTATTGCTGTACTGCTTTTTGATTGAATTAGCTTGCTGGCAACTTTTTGAGAGAGGAAAAACTCTTCTGGTACTGCTGTGATGTCATGTAGTTCTATTTCTCCTTTCGTATCGTGTATAGCTTTGTAGCTAGCTCTTGCAAATTTGTCTATTTCGCAAAATCCTATACATTCGTGACCAGCGGACTCCATACCAAGACGAAAGCCACCGATACCTGCAAACAGATCTAGAAATTTCATATGATTTTTAATTTCTTTCATCATTAAACCCCAAAAAACAGTGGCTACAAATAGTCTCATCTCGATCCATCCACCAACAACTACCCCATTTTTCATCAACACAAGGGGTAGTCCAAGTACATCCGCATTTTTGACAAATACCTTTCTTTAATACTGCTTCTTTCATGATAATTACTCCTCATTGATTCTCATACTTTTAGGTAGCTTTTTACTCGGTAAACAGTAACCTTCGGATAAGTCCCTTTTGCCATAAAATTCAGGACTACTTGTCATTACATGGTCACTTCTTCTCCATCCTCTACGAAGTTGTTTGTAAGATAAAGAAACACGCTTCTCAATTTCTTTAAAACTAAATCCCAACTTCAAATATGTTGTTACAATAGTGGTAGCATGTTCTTTGGACTCTTCGCTTCTTGTTCTTCGCTGAAAGTTAATCTGCTTATCTTCTTCATTTAATGCTATCTGATAGGCAATAAACAACTTCCGCATTTCCATAATTTTATGTTGCCAGGCTAAGCTGTAAGGTTGTCCTGAATATCGATTCACCAAGTCCTTTACGGGTTGTTTAAATTTCATCTGAAGAGGATCGAATTCGCCAAGGTCAGAAAATGGATCAATGAAACCTAGTGGTTCGCTTTGAATTAATTCATTGTATAGCGCTTCTCTGTCCATCCTAATTTATCTCCTTCTGTCAAATTCACGTCATTGAGTCAAATAAGCTTAATTGGATGGTTGTAGGCGCTTGTTCGCTGTTTCCATTCTTATCATGATCGATAACGTCAAAGATTTCTAACGTGTCTAAATTCATTACAATCTCTAATCCTACCATCGTTGAACTCCTCTCAAATAGAATTTTAAGCGAACAAAAAAGAGAACAGATTTCTCTGTTCTCCTAAAAATATTGAATTATTTGATTTTCTAAAAACTCTTACCACTTACTATAAAAATAGGAATACCAAAAGGAGGATTAAGAATGTTTAGTTTGTTTGAATTTGCAGTAGGGGTTCGCCTCTTGATGTTTGTAGTCTTTGTAGCTTGTGTCTATGGGGGGAATGCCCTGTTTGTTCATCTGGAACACCGCAAAACAAAGTTCCTTTGGAAGCTTGCTTTTGTGACGCTCTATTCAATTTTTCTCCTCCTGGTTACCTATGTTGTCTGGCTCGTTTTCTACTTTGGTTTAAATGCCTAAAGTCAATTATTCCTCTAGATATACAGAAAATCCACCTCGTCTTGATAGATGGGATGGACTTTTTCTATTTTTAGGTGATATCTTTATTTTTACGACGATGTTCTTTCGTATCAAAAATCGAGTTGAAACATAAATGCCTGATCCAAATTTTTTACAAAGAACTTTTCAATTTCCTTGTTCACTTTTCTATTCAAAAAAGCTACAACTTTTTTGAATTTTTTGTGCAGAATTGCTTGTTTAAGTGGCAGGAACTTTTGTTTCAAAATAAAGAAAATTCCCATGCGCTGGCTTTTGTAGTATAATAGTAAACAGACAAAAAGATAGGAATGTGTTATGAAAGTATTAGCTTTTGATACGTCCAGCAAGGCTCTTTCTCTAGCCATTTTAGAGGACAAGCAGGTTCTTGCCGAGACGACGATTAATATCAAGAAAAATCACAGTATTACCCTTATGCCAGCCATTGATTTTTTGATGGCCAGTCTAGATTTGACATCAAAGGATTTGGATCGAATCGTGGTCGCTGAAGGGCCAGGTAGCTACACGGGCTTGCGAATTGCGGTAGCAACTGCCAAGACCTTGGCTCATACCCTGAACATTGAGTTAGTTGGGATGTCTAGCCTATTGGCTCTGGTGCCACGCCAACAAGAAGGCTTGGTGGTTCCTATCATGGATGCACGTCGCAACAATGTTTATGCAGGATTTTATCAAAACGCCAAACCAGTCTTTCCAGAAGCGCACCTGTCTTTTGCGGAAGTGCTAGAGCAGGTCAAGGATGCTGAACAGGTAACCTTTGTCGGAGAAGTTGGAGCCTTTGTGGAACAGATCCAAGAACAACTACCTCAAGCTAGCTATCAAGAAACCTTGCCAAATGCAGCTAATCTAGCTCTTTGGGCCTGGGACGAGGAAGCAGACTCCTTGCACGACTTTGTGCCAAATTACCTCAAACGTGTTGAAGCTGAGGAAAACTGGCTCAAGAACCATACCGAGTCTGGCGGGTCTTACATTAAACGCCTATGATAGAAATCAAACGAATCCAAAAACAGCCTGAACTAGCTAAAACCATCTACGCTGTCATGGCAGATGTTTACCCAGTCAGTCCTTGGACGCTGGAACAAATCCAAGCAGACCTGTCCCAAGACCAAACTTGGTACGCTCTAGCTTATGATGGAACAGAAGTGATTGGATTTCTAGCTGTGCAGGAGAATCTCTTTGAGGCAGAAGTCCTGCAAATCGCTGTCAAGAAAGCCTATCAAGGACAGGAAATAGCATCAGCCTTGTTTGCAACATTGCCGACAGACAAGGAGATTTTCCTCGAAGTCAGAAAGTCAAATCACCGAGCGCAAGCATTTTACAAGAAAGAAAAGATGGCGGTCATCGCTGAGCGAAAGGCCTACTACCATGACCCAGTCGAGGACGCCATCATCATGAAGAGAGAAATAGATGAAGGATAGATATATTTTAGCATTTGAGACATCCTGTGACGAGACCAGTGTCGCTGTCTTAAAAAACGACGACCAGCTCTTGTCCAATGTCATTGCTAGTCAAATTGAGAGCCACAAACGTTTTGGGGGCGTAGTGCCAGAAGTAGCTAGTCGTCACCATGTAGAGGTCATTACAGCCTGTATCGAGGAGGCTCTAGCAGAAGCAGGAATTACCGAAGAGGACGTAACAGCCGTGGCCGTTACTTATGGACCAGGCTTGGTTGGAGCCTTACTAGTTGGTTTATCAGCTGCTAAGGCCTTTGCTTGGGCACATGGACTTCCGCTGATCCCCGTGAATCACATGGCGGGCCACCTCATGGCAGCTCAGAGCGTCGAGCCTTTGGAGTTTCCCTTGCTAGCCCTCTTGGTCAGTGGTGGGCACACGGAGTTGGTCTATGTTTCCGAGGCTGGTGATTATAAGATTGTTGGGGAGACACGAGACGATGCGGTTGGTGAGGCCTATGATAAGGTTGGCCGTGTCATGGGATTGACCTATCCAGCAGGTCGCGAGATTGATGAGCTAGCTCATCAGGGGCAGGATATTTATGATTTCCCTCGTGCCATGATTAAGGAGGACAATCTAGAGTTTTCATTCTCAGGTTTGAAGTCTGCCTTTATCAATCTTCACCACAATGCCGAGCAAAAGGGAGAGAGTTTGTCCAAGGAAGACCTGTCAGCATCTTTCCAAGCAGCAGTCATGGATATTCTTATGGCCAAAACCAAGAAGGCCTTGGGAAAATACCCTGTTAAAACTCTGGTCGTGGCTGGTGGCGTGGCAGCTAATAAAGGGCTCAGAGAACGCCTAGCAGCTGAAATCACAGATGTCAAGGTCATCATCCCACCCCTGCGCCTTTGCGGAGACAATGCAGGTATGATTGCCTATGCCAGCGTCAGCGAGTGGAATAAAGAAAACTTTGCAGACTTGGACCTCAACGCCAAACCAAGCCTCGCCTTTGATACCATAGAATAAAGAGTCAGTTTTGAACTGGCTTTTTTACTCCGGAAAATGTCAGAATATTTTGACAAATCTGTAAAAATGATGATATAATATGTAAAAATTAGGAGGTGGTCAGATGATTGAGAGAATGGAATTGGGAGAATTTTACAAGGAATTGCGGCTGGCGAGAAGGCTCAAGCAGTCAGATGTGGCTTGTGAGGGTCTGACAGCATCCCAGCTATCCAAGTTTGAACTAGGGCAGTCTATGCTGTCTGCAGATAAGCTGATTCTAGCTATCCAAGCGATAAATGTGACCTTTGATGAGTTTGGACACAAGCTTAACAACTATCAAGAATCACCACATATGCGAATTGGTCGAAAGGTTGTGGATCGTTTTGCCCATCAAGATATAGCAGGCTTAGAGCAATTATTAGAGGAGGTCGAGCAAGAACAGATGGCGCAGACCTATCGTCGTTTGAACGCTATTGTGATTAAAGATGCCATTCATTCCTTGGATAAAAACTATCTGCTAGAAGAGGAGGATAGCGAGTTTTTAACTACTTATCTCTATGCTATTGAGTCTTGGACCTGGTTTGAACTCTATATTTTTTGCAATACCATGCCCTTCTTAAGTAATCAAGATCTGATTTTTTTATCCACCTCTTTACTTGAAAAATCTAAGGAATTTAAAGAGTTGGTACACAATCAATTGTATATGAAAAGTGGTTATCTTAATATCATCTCAGAGCTCATGGAGCGCAAACTTTTTTCCTATATTCCAATTTTTGAAGCTGAGTTGGAGAGTATGCTCCGACCATACGATGTTTTTGAGAAAGTATCATGGCAATTTTTAAAGAAATTGAGCATTTTCCTTCAAACCAAGGGAAGCAATCAAAAAGAGATTGAAAAATTTATCCAATCTCTGCAAGTATTAGAAAATCCCCAATTAACAGCTCTTTTTGAACTACGCTTACAGCAATATAAAGACCTTATCGATTAACAAACGATCGCAAAAATGAAATTTCTATAAGAAAAAATGTCAAATATGCGATTTTCTAAAATAGGGCATTTTTCGTGTTATACTGTCTTTATTTCATAGTATAGGAGAAAATAAAATGAAAAAGATAATCTCACGCTACTACTTGTTTGTAACTATTCTACTTGTCATTGCTGACCAGTTCTTCATTCGTTTGCTTTTACATAGCGATCTTGCTGCTGGTCTATCCGACTTTTCCTATTATTTGTCGGATATGCTGTTGAATTTTCTTGTGGTTTTGCTTGCTATTACTGTTATGGTTTGGTCAGGTAAATGGCAGAAAATTAACAGTCGAAAATTTAGAGGTTCCTATCTTTTTTATTCCTTTTTAGCTCTTCTTGCTTTTGTTATTTGGAATTTCGTCACATTTTATCTTTTCCCATCTACCAAAAATGAAATTGCTTATCAACTCGCCATTCCGACTTTTACAGGGGCTACAACATTTTTGATGTATTTTTTCTATCCTGTAATTGCAGGTCCCATTTTTGAAGAGATAATTTATCGTGGATTGGTGATGACCGCTCTGGAAAAAGGGAAGAAATGGAGACTGGATGTGCTTGGATCTGCTGCTTTGTTTGGAATCTTGCACATTAGTAATCATGGTTGGGTTTTGACAGACTTTTTCTCATATATGGGTGGCGGTCTCATATTTGCAGTCTTATTTAGAGTAACCAAGTCCATTTATTGGCCTATTGGACTGCACATAGTCTACAATGGCATTGGTCAAATTTTACCGTTGCTGTAATTTTAGGTGCTCAGCAATATCGGTCTATTCTTGGGGAAAAGTTCCCATTTGAATTCAAAAAGGAGTTGCGATGAAAGTATTTATTCAAAATAGAGATTTTAGGCAGTTAACCATCAACCAGTGGATTTCAACGGTTGGGGATACGATTTTTTATCTTGCTTTTTTGAATTATGTGGCAGACGCTTCGTTTGCCCCCTTGGCGATTTTACTCATTACGATTTCAGAGACTGTTCCTCAAGTTCTGCAAATCTTTATGGGAGTTTTGGCTGACTTTCAACACCATCGTGTTCTAAAGTATACGCTTATTAGTTTTGTCAAATTTGTACTTTATTCTATAGTTGCACTTTCGCTTTCAGGGCAGTCCTTTTCCTTATGGCTCGTATTCTTTATTTGTTTAATGAATCTCTTGTCGGATACATTGAGTTACTTTTCAGGAGCCATGCTAACTCCTATTTTTATAAGAATCATTGGGAAAGAACATCTGACAGAAGCCATTGGTTTTAAACAATCAACAGTTAGTTTAGTTCGGACAATCAGTAATATTCTAGGAGGGATTTTACTAGGAATTCTTTCCATTCAGTTCATTTCCTTGCTAAACGCTCTGAC
Source organism: Streptococcus sp. SO2 (assembly GCF_030440025.1). Next base: position 54,139 of record NZ_JAQFJH010000003.1, on the reverse strand, counting down.
GTTTCTGATAGCATTTGTAGGTATTCTTCTCATAAAAAATGATCTTTTGAAAGTTGAAAAAACAATTAGCTATCAAGAAGGTCTTTCTATAAAATCGTTTTGCCAGCATTTGTTCCAATCATCGAAATTGATCTGGAATATGGATAGAGTGATCTTCATTTTGTTTATCGTCTCTATCAGCCAAGCTGTGATCAATGTCACTGTTCCTATTTCGACTCTTTTTTTAAGAAACCAACCGTTTTTGAATTTACAAACTGGTCAATCACTCGCTTTGTTATCAACACTAGAATTGTTAGCACTTATTGTCGGAAGTCTTGTGAGCGGCTATCTGAAAAATACGATTTCTATAAAAACAGCTCTATACGCTTCGGTCGTCATCCAGTTACTCCTTCTAGTAGGATTTGCCACAGTTCATTTTGGCTTGATTCTGCTTTTCAGCTCCTTGGATGCCTTCATCGCAGGGGTACTCTCTCCTAGATTGCAAGAACTCGTCTTTAAACAAATACCTGAGGAGTCAATGGGAGCGGTTCAATCCTCTATCGGTGCTATTACGGTTGTTTTACCAAGTCTATTCACAATTGTTTTCGTAACGATTGCTACAAGTTTTGGGACCCTAGCGGTCAGCTTTATTCTATTGCTATTACTCCTAACCGCATTTGTCATGCTCTTGAATATTCGTGAGAGCATTTAGCGGAGAATTTGCATAATATGTGTTTGAGACTGGATTGCCAGTCTTTTTCTTATCTCCAATATCTAATAGTAGTCCCTACTCAGTCCATTGTTACCTTAAATGAAAAGTAATTTTAGAATCTAATCACGGAACCCGACTCTATCAAAGTTTGTCAATCCTAGACTTTTCTTGTATAGTAGATATATGAAAATTACAAAAATAATCAGTAGTCTGCTTGCTATTGGAGCTTTACTCATGCTTTTATCAGCTTGCCAGAATATCAAAAAGACACAACTGGTCTTGTTTGAATCCCTTTCGTTCGGTATGTCTCCTAAATCTTTTGAAGAAGGATTGGGAAAGGCTAGCGAGGTAGAGGAAGAAAAGGAAACAGCTTATCGTGATACTTGGCGTGCAGAAGATCCGTATTTCTATAAAACAGGTCGCCTTTTCTATCACTATGAGCAGATTACTTTGAAAGGCTATACTGGTCGAGCAACCTTTACATTTTCAAAATCGCATCACTTGGAAACAGTAGCGGCTTATTTTCCCGTTACCTCAAAAGCTGAGCAGGAAGCATTGCTCGATAACTTATCCCAGACTGTAAAAAAAGAACTGGAAGAACTCCCAGATTACCAGTCTATGACCACTGATCCGGTAGGGCTATACGATGACGGTTATCGCTACAAGGTCAAATTGAAGGGACAACAGTGGGAACTCTGGGTTGATGTCTATCCAACAGAAAATAAATATGCTACAGACACAGAAACCGATAAGTATACTATCCGAGTGGATCAATTTCTTATGTATCCATGATACTCCCTCTTCAGCACTTTTTGCTGGCAATAAGTTTCGAATCCGAAACTTTTTTCTCTTTTATGAATGTGTTATAATATTCCTTGCTGTGACTGTGACCTTGAACAGTCTCAAACGAAGAAAATAAGAGGAAAAAGATGAAAGAAAAAGGATTTTGGGAAGGTGTACAGGCGGCCATGCCGACTGCCCTTGGCTATGTCAGCATTGGTCTGGCTTGTGGGATTATTGGCGCGCCCTATGTGACACCTGTTGAGATGGGCTTGATGAGCCTCTTTGTTTATGCTGGGAGCGCCCAGTTTGCCATGTTAGCATTGATTGCGGTCCAAGCACCTGTCGCAGCTATTGCTATGACGGTCTTTTTGATCAACTTGCGCCTCTTTTTGCTGAGCTTGCATGCATCGACCTATTTCCGTCATACTAGTCTCTGGCAAAATATCGGTATGTCTAGCCTCTTGACAGATGAGACTTACGGGGTTTTGATGGGAGAATTAGCCCATACAGACAAGGTCAATCCTATGTGGATGCATGGGAACAATCTCAACAGCTATGTAGCTTGGTTTGTGGGGACAGTAGTCGGAACAGCTCTAGGTGGACTCCTACCAAATCCAGAAATTTTTGGTTTAGATTTTGCCCTTGTGGGAATGTTTATCGGGATTTTTGCTTCGCAGTTCCAGATTATGCAAAGACGGATTCCTGTCCGCAATCTGCTGAAGATCCTAGCAGTTGTTACGGTGTCTTTCTTTTTGCTCTTGACAGTGGTGTCTCAGTCACTAGCTGTTCTGTTTGCGACGCTACTTGGTTGTACGATGGGGGTGCTTTTAGATGGTCAGTAAATATCTTTTGTTAGCCATTATCTTTTCGGGCCTAGTGACTTGGGTTCCCCGTATGATTCCCTTCATCTTGGTTAAGTACAAGGGCTTGCCAGCTATCGTCGAGCGGTTTTTGAAGTTCTTGCCTGTTTCCATTATCTTTGCCTTGATTCTTTCAAGCGTAGTGACCGGTAAGGTTGGCAGCCTTCCTCAGATCAAGTGGTTGGACTTCTTGGCAGTCTTTCCAACGGTTTGGGTAGCCTTTCGCTACCGCAATCTAGTTGCTACAGTTCTCTTTGGAGTGGTCTTGATTGCAGTCTTGCGTCTGGTCTTTTAGTCAGCCATAAAAAAAACCTATCACCGAGATAGATATCATATAATGGCGAAAAAAAATATTTTCTGTTAAGATAGTAAAGTATTCTATTTTGGAGGAAATGACATGAAAAAAATCGTCAAATATTCATCTCTTGTTGCTCTAGGACTTGTTGCCGCAGGTGTACTAGCAGCTTGCTCAGGTGGAGATAAGAAAGATACTGCAACTAGCGAAGCAGCATCTGGTAAGAAAGAAATTATCGTTGCAACCAATGCTTCACCAAAACCATTTAACTACGAAGAAAATGGTGAGTTGACTGGTTATGAGATTGAAGTAGTCCGTGCTATCTTTAAAGACTCTGACAAATACGATGTCAAGTTTGAAAAGACAGAGTGGTCAGGTGTCTTTGCAGGTCTTGATAGCGACCGTTATCAAATGGCTGTGAACAATATCAGCTATACCAAAGAACGTGCTGAAAAGTACCTTTATGCAGCTCCAACTGCTAAAAACCCTAACGTTCTCGTTGTGAAGAAAGACGACGACAGCATCAAGTCGCTTGATGATATCGGAGGCAAGTCTACTGAGGTTGTTCAAGGGACAACATCAGCTAAACAGCTAGAAGATTATAACAAACAACACGCAGATAATCCAACTGTTCTTAACTACACTAAAGCGGACTTCCAACAAATCATGTCTCGTTTGAGCGATGGTCAGTTTGACTACAAGATTTTTGATAAAATCGGTGTTGAAACAGTTATCAAGAACCAAGGTTTGGATAACTTGAAAGTCATTGAACTTCCAAGCGACCAACAACCTTACGTTTACCCACTTCTTGCTAAAGGTCAAGATGAGTTGAAATCATTTGTAGACAAACGTATCCAAGAACTCTACAAAGACGGAACTCTTGAAAAATTGTCTAAACAGTTCTTCGGGGACACTTACCTCCCAGCAGAAGCTGATATCAAATAGTCGTATGAAATCATCCAGTCTGAGAAAGGCGGATGATTTCTCAATTTTTAGGTATATAGTTTCAAACTATATGTCTGCCTATCTAATAACAATTTGCTAATTCAAATAAAGTATGAGATACTATTACGGTATTATTTTTAAAGGAGAAAGAATCATGAAAATTAAAAAATGGCTCGGTGTAGCGGCGCTTGCTACAGTCGCAGGTTTGACTCTTGCAGCTTGCGGAAATTCAGAAAAGAAAGCAGACAACGAAACAGTTGTCAAAATTGCAACAGTTAACCGTAGCGGTTCTGAAGAAGCGCGTTGGGATAAAATCCAAGAATTGGTTGAAAAAGATGGAATTAAATTGGAATTCACAGAGTTCACAGACTATTCACAACCAAACAAGGCAACTGCTGATGGCGAAGTAGACTTGAATGCTTTCCAACACTACAACTTCTTGAATAACTGGAACAAAGAAAACGGGAAAGACCTTGTAGCGATTGCAGATACCTACATCTCACCAATCCGCCTTTACTCAGGTAAAAATGGGGAAGAAAACAAGTATACCAAAGTGGAAGAAATCCCAGATAACGGTGAAATCGCCGTACCAAACGATGCAACAAACGAAAGCCGTGCGCTTTACTTGCTTCAATCAGCTGGTTTGATCAAATTGGATGTTTCTGGAACTGCACTTGCAACAGTTGCTAACATCACAGAAAATCCAAAGAACTTGAAGATTACTGAATTGGACGCTAGTCAAACAGCTCGTTCATTGTCATCAGTTGATGCTGCCGTTGTAAACAATACCTTCGTTACAGAAGCAAAATTGGACTACAAGAAAGCACTTTTCAAAGAACAAGCTGATGAAAACTCAAAACAATGGTACAACATCATTGTTGCGAAAAAAGATTGGGAATCATCACCTAAGGCTGATGCCATCAAGAAAATTATCGCAGCTTACCACACTGATGAAGTGAAAAAAGTTATCGAAGAAACATCAGACGGTTTGGACCAACCAGTTTGGTAATAAGACACAGGGAGGTGGGAGAGAGTTTCCACCTCTTGCTTTTGTATAGAGAGTTGATTTTAAAGAGGCACTTGTGGTCGTTTTGAGGACGCAAGTACGTAGTAGAAAGAGAGAGAAAATGGTTTTTCCTAGCGAACAAGAGCAGATTGAAAAATTTGAGAAGGATCATGTGGCCCAACATTATTTTGAAGTCTTGCGCACCTTGATTTCCAAGAAATCAGTTTTTGCCCAGCAGGTTGGACTCAAGGAAGTCGCAAACTATCTGGGTGAGATTTTCAAGCGTGTAGGAGCTGAAGTCGAGATTGATGAGACTTATACGGCTCCCTTTGTCATGGCGCATTTCAAGAGCTCGCGTCCGGATGCCAAGACCTTGATCTTCTATAATCACTATGACACCGTGCCAGCGGATGGCGACCAGGTGTGGACAGAGGATCCTTTTACCCTTTCTGTGCGAAATGGTTTTATGTATGGACGTGGGGTTGATGACGACAAAGGCCATATCACGGCTCGTTTGAGTGCTCTGAGAAAGTATATGCAGCATCATGATGACCTACCTGTCAATATCAGCTTTATCATGGAGGGAGCAGAGGAATCTGCTTCCATGGATCTAGATAAGTATTTAGAGAAACACGCAGACAAACTTCGTGGAGCGGACTTGCTAGTCTGGGAACAAGGAACCAAGAACGCCTTGGAACAGCTGGAAATCTCTGGTGGAAACAAGGGGATTGTGACCTTTGATGCCAAGGTGAAAAGTGCGGATGTGGATATCCACTCGAGTTATGGTGGTGTCGTGGAGTCAGCGCCGTGGTATCTTATCCAGGCCTTAAGTAGTCTGCGAGCTGCTGATGGACGTATTTTGGTAGAAGGCTTGTACGAGAATGTTCAAGAGCCAAATGAACGAGAACTAGCCTTGGTAGACACCTACGCCCAACGCAATCCTGAGGAAATCAGTCGCATTTATGGCTTGGAATTGCCTCTCTTACAAGAGGATCGTGCAGCCTTTCTAAAACGTTTCTTTTTCGAGCCAGCCCTTAATATCGAAGGGATTCAGTCAGGTTATCAAGGGCAAGGGGTTAAAACGATTTTGCCAGCAGAAGCCAGTGCTAAGCTAGAGGTTCGTTTGGTTCCTGGCCTAGAACCGCATGATGTTCTGGAAAAAATTCGGAAACAGCTAGACAAAAATGGCTTTGATAAGGTAGAATTATACTATACCTTGGGAGAGATGAGCTATCGAAGCGATATGAGCGCACCAGCCATTCTCAATGTGATCGAGTTGGCCAAGAAATTCTATCCACAGGGCGTTTCAGTCTTGCCGACAACAGCGGGGACAGGACCTATGCATACGGTCTTTGATGCCCTAGAGGTACCAATGGTGGCCTTCGGTCTAGGAAATGCCAATAGCCGAGACCATGGTGGAGATGAAAACGTGCGAATCGCCGATTACTACACCCATATTGAATTAGTAGAGGAGCTGATTAGAAGCTATGAGTAGAGATATTATCAAGTTAGATCAGATTGATGTGACTTTTCACCAAAAGAAGAGAACCATCACAGCGGTCAAGGATGTGACCATTCACATCCAAGAAGGGGATATCTACGGAATCGTTGGATATTCTGGAGCAGGGAAATCAACCCTTGTACGGGTGATTAACCTCTTGCAAAAACCATCTGCAGGGAAAATTACCATTGACGACGATGTGATTTTTGATGGCAAGGTGACCTTGACGGCAGAGCAGTTGCGTCGTAAACGTCAGGATATCGGGATGATTTTTCAGCATTTTAACCTCATGAGTCAGAAGACAGCAGAGGAGAATGTGGCCTTTGCCCTCAAACACTCTGGACTCAGCAAGGAAGAAAAGAAAGCCAAAGTAGCTAAGTTGTTAGACTTGGTTGGCTTGGCAGATCGTGCTGAAAACTACCCTTCACAACTATCGGGAGGGCAAAAACAGCGTGTGGCTATTGCGCGTGCCTTGGCCAATGATCCAAAAATCTTGATTTCAGATGAGTCAACATCTGCCCTTGACCCTAAGACAACCAAGCAGATTTTGGCCTTGTTGCAAGATTTGAACCAAAAATTAGGCTTGACGGTTGTCTTGATTACGCATGAAATGCAGATTGTCAAAGACATTGCCAACCGTGTGGCAGTCATGCAGGATGGCCGTTTGATTGAAGAGGGTAGTGTCCTTGAAATCTTCTCAGACCCTAAACAACCTTTGACCCAGGACTTTATCTCAACTGCCACAGGTATTGACGAAGCAATGGTCAAGATTGAGAAGCAAGAAATCGTAGAACATTTATCTGAGAACAGTATTTTAGTGCAGCTCAAGTATGCAGGGGCTTCAACAGACGAGCCACTTTTGAATGAATTGTACAAACATTACCAAGTAACGGCCAATATCCTCTATGGAAATATCGAAATTCTCGATGGCACTCCTGTCGGAGAATTGGTGGTGGTCTTGTCAGGTGAAAAAGTAGCGCTAGCAGGTGCCCAAGATGCCATCCGTCAGGCTGGTGTGCAGTTAAAAGTATTGAAGGGAGGACAGTAAAATGACAGATTTGATTCAAACTTATCTACCAAATGTCTATAAGATGGGCTGGGCTGGTCAGGCAGGCTGGGGAACAGCCATCTACCTAACTCTTTATATGACAGTTCTTTCCTTCATCATCGGAGGGTTCTTGGGGTTGGTGGCAGGTCTTTTCCTCGTCTTGACAGCGCCAGGCGGTGTCTTGGAGAACAAGGTTGTTTTCTGGATTTTAGATAAGATTACCTCTATTTTCCGTGCGGTTCCCTTTATCATCCTCTTGGCAATCATGTCGCCACTCTCTCACTTGATCGTCAAGACTAGTATCGGGCCAAATGCAGCTCTTGTCCCCCTTTCTTTTGCGGTCTTTGCCTTCTTTGCCCGTCAGGTGCAGGTTGTCTTGGCTGAGCTGGATGGCGGTGTCATTGAGGCAGCTCAAGCGAGCGGAGCGACCTTCTGGGATATCGTGGGTGTTTACCTATCAGAAGGTCTTCCAGATTTGATTCGTGTGACGACTGTGACCTTGATTTCCCTTGTTGGTGAAACAGCTATGGCAGGAGCAGTTGGTGCTGGTGGTATCGGTAATGTGGCCATTGCCTATGGATTTAACCGTTACAATCACGATGTGACCATCTTGGCAACCATCATTATCATCTTGATTATCTTTACAATCCAGTTCTTGGGAGATTTCTTGACCAAGAAATTAAGTCATAAATAAATGGAAGGAGTTCAAAGAGACTCCTTTTTGTTTTCTCACCGAAATGCAAGAAGGATAAAGCTTCTTTTTAGAAATATGCTATAATAAATAAAGGTCCCCAATTAGCAAGTCAGAAAGTTTGCTATAGAAGGGATGATAATGTAAAGGAGTTTGGCTGGTATGAATTATTTCGAGGGGAATGAGTTTTTCCTTCTCTTATCTGTAGTTTTACTGATTGGTTTTGTGGTAAACTTTTTTGAAAAACGTAAGGACTACTATATTTTGGTGCTCTCCCTCTTATTTGCAGGAGCTATCTATGGTAAGAGTCGAGCGATGATGGTCTATTTGCTTGCCTTTGTCGTTTATCAATATTTTCTGGTTTTTCTAGCACAGAGGATAGAGGCAAAGCGGCTGAAACCACTGGTTTTCCTTTCCATTCTTCCTTTAGTAATCAATAAAGTCTTTGCCCTGACTTCTCTGCATTTGTTGGCCTTTATTGGAATTTCTTACATGTCCTTTAAGACCATTCAGATCATGTTAGAGATATCGGATGGCTTGATCAAAGAAAAAGTCAGTGTAAAAGATTATCTACAGTTTTTACTCTTTTTCCCAACAGTTAGTGCTGGTCCGATTGATCGGAGTAGGAGATTTTTAAAAGAGATAAACGAGGTCATGCCTCGAAAAGAGTATCTAGAGTTAGCAGGGGACGGTGTGTATCGTATTGTTCTAGGCCTTCTTTACAAGGTTGTTTTATCAACCTATGTTTACCAGATGTTACTCACTCTAAGCAATACGGGTACAGTCGTCTACTCAATTAAGTATATGTACCTCTATACCTTGTATCTGTTCTTCGACTTTGCAGGCTATAGTCTAATGGCCGTTGGAAGTAGTAACATTCTAGGTATTCAGACACCGATGAACTTTAACAAACCTTTCTTGAGTGTTGATATCAAGGATTTCTGGACCAGATGGCATATCACCTTGTCGACCTGGTTGAGAGATTTTGTATTTTCAAGAGTATTGATGCAGGTTATCAGGAAAAAATGGTTTAAAAATAGACTACACAATGCAACCTATGCCTATATGGTCAATATGTTGGTCATGGGTTTTTGGCATGGTCTTAGTGTTAGTTACATTGTCTATGGTTTTTACCATGGTGTCTTGATGGCTGGATTTGAAGTGTATCAAAAGAAAAGCAATTTTTATAAGAAAAATAAAAACAAAAACTGGTATAAGCTACTAAGTTGGTTTGTGACCATGAATTTGGTTATGGTTGGTTTCTTTATCTTTTCAGGTGAACCCTATAAAATCTTACTGACGATTTTAAAGAGATAAGAGATTGAAAAGAAGTCTGCCAGATTGAAGGGATAGGATAAAACGAGATGATTAAATTAAAAGCATTTTTACTATCGCTTGTGCTCGTAATTGCGACGCTTGCCCTTTTAAATGTGACCTATGTCAAGAAGATTGATGATTATTATAAAGTCAAGGATAACAGTATTCGTTATAGCACCTCGTATGAAAAGTATAAAAGTAGAGATATTCTAACAAGCAATATCACTCCCAATACACTGGTTCTAATGGGTTCTTCAGAGTTGGTTGCAACGATAAATGAAGACTATCATCCAAATAAAATTTTTAACTACAACGATTTTAATATCATGCAGATTGGGACTAGTTATTCTCAAAACATCATTCAGGCTACGACCTTGGGCTCTATTGAAGGATCTATGAGTAAGCGAAAAGTAGCTATAGTAGAGTCGGTTCAGTGGTTTGAAAAAGATGGGACCCATCAAGATGCCTTTTTGAACAAGGCTTCTCAGGAACATATTTTCCACATGCTAGATAATGACAAGATTAGTAAGGAAACGAAAGAGAAACTGATCAATCGCATTATCGAGATTACCAAGGGAAACAAGCAACAAAATGACATCTACAAAAAATACAAAAGTTATTTCATAGATGGAAAAGGAACTATTGTTGAAAAAAAACTATTAGAGTTTGAGAACGTGATGTATTCCTTTAAGCTCAAACAGACTTTTTATCAAAAACATGCCAAATCAGATTATCCTTCGCTAGGAGACAAAACCCCAAACTATGATTGGGAAAAAATGACGGATCGGTTTGTGGAAGAGGTCAAAAAGAAAACAGACAATAATGACTATGCTGTTGATAATAATTACTACAATACTTACTTAAAAGACCGCTATGCATCACTGAAAGATTCCAATAAAGATTTGAGTTACCTAGAGTCACCAGAGTATTCAGATATGGAACTCTTCTTGACAGTTGCCAAGGAATTGGGCATTGAAGTTGAGGTCATTATTTTCCCAGTAAACGGGAAATGGAATGACTATACGGGTATCTCAAGAGAGATGCGAGAAAAAACTTATAAAAAAATAGAAGATGTCGCAAAAAGCCATGGTGCAACTGTACTAAACTATGGAAACAGAGAGTATGATAATTACTTTTTATTTGACGTGATGCACGTTGGAGTGAAAGGATGGATGGAAGTTGAAAAAGAACTTTATAAATTTGCAAACCAAGCTAACTAATACACATCGTTTAATCTTGTGGACACTATTTTTCTATACGGTTATCTTGAGCATCGTGATTTACTGTTTTGTGACCGATTTTTCGAATATTCAAGAATTTATCTATAGTGAATTTTAAGATTGTATACAAAAAGGCCCTGGAACTAGGCATAGCTAGTCTTCAGGGCTTTTATCTTATAGTTTATCAGCTATTTTTTGACTTAGAAATTGGCCAATAACAGCCCCAATCAAGGCACCTAGGAGGATGCTCGAAACAAAGAGAAGGATTTTGTCCAACTCTGGAGCGACCATGATACGGTCAATGTATTCTTGGGATTTCCCACGTGCAAGTAAGGTGGCCACGTAAGCTTTGGGACGGATCCACATGAGGAAGATAGGGCCACTTGTGCTAAAAGCAAAGACGAGGAAGGAGAGGGTGTTTTTGATTCGGTCTCTGTAGTGGCCGAGACGAGCGATGGCATCTGCTGCAAGACCACAGGCGAGTCCTGGGAGAAAGGCACCAGCGCCATGCTTACTAGCTAGGAAAAAAAGTGCCATAAAAAGACCTAGAGTCGTAATAGCGCCAAAACGAGGGACTTTCGTCAAAAGAAGCATATAGACACTGCCACCGACAAGGGCAGAAAAGGCAGGTGCGTAGAACATATTGCCTGTTTGGTCGACCAGGTGTCCTAGGAAGACTCCAATCCCTACACAGAGAAAGTAGAGGACGGCGGCCAAGAGGGTGGTTAAGATATTTTTCTTCATGAGAATCTCCTTGATACGAATTAACAAAACCAATTGTATCACGCTTTTTGAGGATTGTAAATGGGAGTTCTATATTTTTGAAAACGTTTGAAATATGATATAATAGTTACATTGTTAGTTTAAGGAGAGTAGTATGGGAAAATTTCTAGAATTCGTCTTTAATCGTATCTTTTTGGGAATGATTGCGACGGCTTATTTCTGGCTATTAACACTAGCAGGAGGAGTGATCTTTGGTTTGGCCCCAGCTAGTGCTACCCTGATGAGTTTGTATGGGGAGCATGGTTATACCTATCGAGCATACCATTTGAAGGAAGCTTGGGAATTGTATAAGAGCAATTTTGTCAAGAGTAATCTGGCTTTCTATAGTTTTGTGTTTGTGGATCTTGTCCTAGTTTATGGTTTGTATCTTCTAGTTCAATTGCCCCACCAGACGATTTTCCACCTCTTGGCGACCTTTCTCAATGTCCTTGTAGTTGCTCTTGTCTTTCTAGCCTATACTGTTTCCTTGAAACTTCAGGTCTACTTTGATTTATCCTACCAAAATACCTTGAAACTATCCCTTATCGGGATTTTTATGAGCCTACCTGCGATTGCCAAGGTTTTACTCGGGTCCGCTCTCCTTGTAGGAGTTGGTTATTATATGCCTGCCTTGCTCTTTTTTGTAGGAATTGGAATGTGGCATTTCTTTATCAGTGATATGTTGGAACCTATTTATGAAAGTATCCATGAAAAATTGGCGACAAAATAGAATGAAGCAGTTCTGGCTTCACTCTCTTTTACGGATTTATAGTTTGGTCATGATCGTGGTCATTGCCAGTTTTGCGATTATGCTATCGTATGCTGACTGGGACTCGCGTGAGAAAGAGGCCCAACGGGTTGCAGAACGTGTGACCACTCGGACAGTGAGTGAAGTGGAATATTATCACAGAGAGTCAACCCAACTTGCTCAGTCTTTGGTTGAAAATCAGGCCCGCATCGAAGGAATTTACAAGTATTTCAGTCTCAGCACACCAGACTACTTCTATTGGCAATTAGAGCGTAAAACTTCACCTTATATCTCGGTTTCCCTGTATGAAAATATTGATGACCTCTATGTTCGGAATGATTTTGTGACTGGAGTGGCTATTGTTCTTCAGGACTACAAGGAAGTATATGTTTCGACTAGAGAAAAACGCAGTGGAGAGAAAGTTCCTGCGGAGGATTTTAAGCCAACAGCCAATAGTTTTGCCATTCCTGTTTCTGATCCTGTGTCTGACAAGGATTTAGGAGTGATCTATATCTCCCTATCCCCAGATGTTTTACATGGCGCTATTGACAATACTCGAGGCCATATCCCAATGGCTGTAACAGTAACTTCGCCTTTTGAGACTGAGATGTTCCATATTGGGGAGAAGGTCTCAGCCGAGCGAGAAAACTGGTTTGTAGGTGTCACCTCTCACGGTTATCAGGTTCGAGTTGCTGTTCCTAAAAATTTTGTTCTTACAGGAACTTTGACGAGTTCAGCTGTCATTATTGGGCTAAGTATTCTCTTTATCATTATTTTGTACGTGACTCTTAGACAGACTTTTTCAAATTATCAAAAGCAGGTCGTAGACCTAGTAGATTCGATCGAGGTGATTGCTCAAGGGGAAGAAGGCCTTCGAATTGATACCTCTGAAAAAGACCAAGAGTTGCTTCTCATTGCAGAAACAACTAATGATATGTTGGATCGCCTGGAAAAAAATATCCATGATATCTATCAGCTAGAGCTCAGCCAAAAAGATGCCAATATGCGAGCCCTGCAGGCTCAAATCAATCCTCACTTTATGTACAATACTCTAGAGTTTTTACGGATGTATGCCGTCATGCAAAATCAGGATGAACTGGCAGATATTATCTATGAATTTAGCAGCTTGTTACGCAATAATATCTCCGACGAGCGGGAAACGACCTTGAAGCAGGAGTTGGAATTTTGCCGAAAATATAGCTATCTCTGTATGGTGCGTTATCCTAAATCCATTGCTTATGGTTTCAAGATTGCACCAGAATTGGAAGAAATGAGGATTCCAAAATTCACACTCCAACCATTAGTAGAAAACTACTTTGCCCATGGTGTTGACCATCGCAGAACGGATAATGTCATCAGTATCAAAGCCTTGAAGGGCCAAGGATTCGTTGAAATCTTAGTGGAAGACAATGGTCGGGGAATGACCGCTGAGAAACTAGCTAGCTTGCAAGAAAAATTAGCTCAACGAAGTTTTGAACACGAGGCAAGCTATAGTGGGGAGCGGCAGTCAATTGGAATAGTCAATGTACACGAACGCTTTGTTCTCTATTTTGGGGATCGCTACCAAATCAGTGTAGAGTCAGCTGAGCAAGAGGGTGTTCGTTACCATATCACTATCCAGGATGAATAGAAAGGGTAGAAATGTATAAAGTTTTATTAGTAGACGATGAGTACATGGTGACAGAGGGGCTCAAGCGATTAATCCCCTTTGAAAAATGGGATATGCAAGTCGTCGCAACAGCTAATCACGCAGATGATGCTTTGGACTATGTTAAGAAAAATCCAGTAGATGTGGTCATTTCCGATGTCAATATGCCAGATAAGACCGGACTTGAGATGATTAGGGAAATGAAAGAGCTACTTCCAGATACCTATTATATCTTGCTGTCTGGTTATCAGGAGTTTGAGTACGTTAAAAAAGCCATGAACCTTAGTGTCGTGGATTATCTGGTCAAACCAGTAGACAAGGTGGAGTTGGGCCATTTATTAGAAAAGATTGCGCGACAGCTTCAGGAAAAGGTGGAACAAAGTCAGACCCTCAGTCAAGAATTGGATGAGACAGGATTTACGAACTACCTGTCAGGTAAAGACAGCTGGTGGATTGGTCTATCCAAGGAAAAGCAAGGTTCTTTTACCATTCCTTACTATGTTTTGGGGCAAGATTGGCAGATTTTCATCTCTGATCAACCGCTCGATGGCATCGTCGTGACACCATTTGAAGCACCCTACCAGCAGTCCTTTGAGAATTGGAAGATCAACGCTGAAAAAGCCCTTTTCTACGGTTCAGTCAATCTAGAAAAATCTGAGAGTTTGTTTGCTTATTATGAGCCGATTTATCGGGTGATTATCCAAGGGAATATCAATCAAATCATCGAGGAATTAACCCTGCTAGAGAAGGTCGTCTTGGAGAATACCCCGCGCGTGGCTATCACGAAGCAACTCTTTACCCAGTTTGTCATGGATGTCTTTCATTTGTTTGAACACCTAAAAGCAGATGATATGACCGAGATAGTCAAAGCTATCCATGCCATTAACACCTTTGAAGAATTGGTTGCCTATATCAAAGAAACCTTGACCAAGTTCTTTGGCCAGTACCGCATGAATGAAAATGTGGTGAGCGTGCTGGAGGTGATTGGGCGTGATTATCAGAAAGAGCTCTCACTTAAGGATATTAGCAAGGATCTCTTTATCAATCCTGTCTATCTCGGTCAGCTGATCAAGAGGGAAACCAACTCAACCTTTGCGGAACTGCTCAATAAACAGCGAATTAAGGCAGCGCAGCAACTCTTACTTTCGACCAGTGATAGTATCGAAGATATTTGCTATGCAGTTGGCTATAGTAATGTTGGATATTTCTATAAGGTTTTCCGTAAATTGTGCGGAAAATCACCGAAAGCTTATCGGAAACAAGTTGAAACCAGCTTGTAAAAGTTGTATTCCTGTACAAAAAATGCTATAATGTTCAAAATATCTTATGGAGGAAAACATGAAAAAGAATCCTATTTATCTTTGGGTCTTGTTAGTCCTATCAGCCCTTATTTCATCTATGTCATTATTTGGAATCTTGAGTCCATTGCCAAGTAAAGATGTGCTTCGTGCTAGCCTGGCGAATAGCGGGACGCTTACTGCTCAGCAATTAGAAGACACAGTCAACTATACTTACCAAGTAACAGCGTCATCGCACTCAATTTTTAATGTAGTTTTGATTGTTTTATCTGCTATTTTAGTTGTGGTAGCCTTTGTGTTCTTAGTTCGTAAAAACGTCCAATTTGCAAACTATGCTTATATTGGCTATGTTCTACTAGCTATTGTTGGTTTGGTTTATAGCTATATGAACGTTCAAGATGCAGTTCAATTAATCAAAGATACTACCCTCGGCTTAGGAATGGGAGCATTTGCACAAGGAACGAATATTTTATTCATCATTATCAATGTTCTCTTTTTAGCCTTAGTCTTTTACAAGATGTGGCGCCAGCAAAAGGATTTGGCCGAAGAAGTCGAAGCAGAAGAAGTTGCCTAAGTATTGACAAAAGAGAACTATCAAGTTACAATCTTGGTAGTTCTTTTACTATCCAAAAATAAAAATCGAGGTCAATATGAAAAAAATATCTTTAGTTTATATCAGTTTGAGTGGGAATACAGAGAGTTTTGTAACCCGACTTAAGGACTATCTCTTGTCCCAGCACGAAGGGATTGAGGTCCAAAAGATCCATATCAAGGATTTGGTCAAGGAAGGAAAAGATTTCTTTGAGATGGACCATCCTTATGTTGCCTTTTTACCAACCTATCTGGAAGGTGGGAATGGTGTCGATAATGGTGATGTTGAGATTCTGACGACTCCAGTGGGTGATTTTATCGCCTATGGAGATAATGCCAGTAAGTGTTTTGGCGTAGTGGGATCTGGCAATCGCAATTTTAATAACCAATACTGTTTGACTGCCAAGCAGTACAGTCAGCGCTTTGGTTTCCCTGTTCTAGCAGATTTTGAAATGAGAGGCATGCTGGAAGATATTAAAAAGGTCGCAGCGATTATTGCAGATTTGTATGAGTTAGAAACAGAAAAATAAAGTAGTACTGAAGGGCAGTTGAGATTTTCAACTGCTTTTTGCGTATACAAAAAGCACCCCGTAAGGGTGCCATTTATAAACTATCCTGCTTTTCCGATGGCAAGTGCATAGATAAAGAAAATAGCAAAGCCAAAGAGGAAAATCAACCCTGCGATAGCGAGGAGTTTTAGCCAAGAAGGAAGATTTTTATTCTCACGTGTCACCAATACATAGTTCAAAAGAGCGAAGAATGGTGTTGTCAGGAAAGAACCGATCATGGCAAAGCGAAGCATGGTTGAAACTTGTCCAGCAAAGAATTTAATAATTACGATACCAATGATAGCGGTAATGGTCATCCAGATGTTCAAAGATTTGCGAGTATCCTCTTTTTGACGAATCAAGAGTCGTAGCGATTCCTGATTGACACGAGAGTAGCCATCGATAACGGTGATGACCGTTCCAAAGATACAGAGAAAGGCGATAAAGGTAATCAAATAACGAGACCATTCTCCAAGAACAGAGGCATACATACCCACAAACTGAGAAATGTACTTGGCTGAAGCGGCTTCAACTGCTTGTCCTGTAGGATACTGAATAAGCGCTCCTAGTGCCACGAAGAATACAGCTAGGATAGCAGTTCCAATGTAACCAACGTTAAAGTCGAAAAGGGCGTCCTCTGTATTAAAGTTGACAGTCTTTTTCTTTTCAGCAGACCAGAGTGAATTGATGGCTGAAATTTCAATAGGAGCAGGCATCCATCCTAAGAGGGAAACGATGAAAGGGAGGGCCGCCATTTGCCAAGGTGTCTTTTCGACAAAATCAGAGCTATATTCTGGATGCTTAATTGCTGCAATGATAACTGCAAGAACTGTTGCAATGGTCAAAGCGGACATGATCCATTTTGCCATACCATCCAATAGTTTGTAGCCACCAAAGAGTAGCATGGCCCAAATGACTGCAACAAGGATAAGGGACCATTGAGTGATGCTAAGTCCAATCATTGGGAAGGCGCTAGCGATGATGGCTGAGCAAAGGATAGCGACTCCAGCTGTATTGACCATAGCAGAGAAGACATTGAGGACAAAGAAAATCCAGAGATAGAACTTGCCTTTTTCAGCGTAGCCTTCGACCAAGGTTTTACCAGTATCAGCAGTATATTCTGCACCAAAACGGAAAAATGGATATTTAAAAACATTGGCCAAGATAACCAATAGGAGTAGTGACCAACCATAAGAACCACCAGCTTGAGTAGAGGATACAATGTGAGAACCTCCAACGGCAGCAGAAGCCATCAGGATTCCTGGCCCCATTGCCTTTAGTTTGCTTGCCCAGGTTGACTGGTTTGATAACGTAACTTGTGACATAATAAACGCTCCTATTTTTGAATTTTCAGAATAATCTGAATAGATAGCTACTATTCTACAAAAAACTTAAAAGAAATGCAAGACCATTTTGAAAAAATATAGAAAATTACAGAAAACTTTACATGCATTAATGAAATTTCTCCAAGGAGAATATGGTAAGCCTAAAAAATCCGAGAAGAAAGCTTCTCGGATTTTGATTATTTCAATTGATCTGTGACGTCTTTTGAGAGCAACATTCCCAGACGGTAAGTTTTATTGATATGTGCAATGACATCATTGATATTTTCAGTCGTGTGAATTTTCTCTTTGATGTCAGACCTAAATGTCTCGTCCTTCAAAAGTTGCTCTTGGTAGAGTCTTTGAAGTCTTTCCTTCTCGTACTTATTGAGCAGAAAAAGGAAAACCAAGCTAAGTACAACGAGGATATAAGCATATTGGCTCATAGGAAATCTCCCAGTGTGATAAATAGTAAAAGTGAATAAATTGTTTCATTGAAATGCTACAATGCCGAACACAATATAAATGTTATTTTGCCTCAATCTTTCAGATTGCTTTCAAGTAATTTAAAAGATTACGACATGAGCCTAACCAAATCGATATTATTTGGTCTGGTGAATTAGTAAAGCGTTTGGGCAACTCGTACTGGTTACGACGTAAAGAAACATAAATCGACAATATTTATGTTTCTTTACTAGTGAAGCGCCTAGCCAAAGTCCGAATAGGATTTGGCGTTAGTTACTTAGATTGCTCTGCAATCAAGTAACTTTGGCGATTTACATCTTCTCCGGCGCTTCTACTCCGAGCAAACGAAGAGCTTCTTTGAGGACGACTGCGGTTGCGTAGCTGAGGGCCAGACGACTGTCGCGCTCAGGACTTTCATCTAGGATACGTGTATGTGCATAATATTTGTTAAATGCTTGAGCCAAACTAATCGCAAATTTCGCAATGATAGAAGGTTCAAAGTTATCTGCTGCACGATTGATAATACGTGGAAAGTCCTGGAGTAGCTTAATGATTTCCCAGCTTTCAGCATCGTTCAAGCTGTAGTTGCCAGCTGCATCTGGTTTGAAATCGGCTTTGCGCAAGATAGATTGGATACGAGCGTAGGCGTATTGAACGTAAGGTCCAGTTTCTCCTTCAAAGGATACCATAGCTTCAAGGTCGAAGTCATATCCATTTGTACGGTCGGTCTTAAGATCATAGAACTTGATAGCCCCAACTCCAACAGCGTTGGCAACCTGGTCTTTATTTTCTAACTCAGGATTTTTCGCTTCGATTTGGGCCTTGGCACGACTAACAGCCTCAGCGATAGTCGGTTCTAGCAAGATGACATTTCCTTTACGGGTAGAGAGTTTTTTCCCTTCTTTTGTTACTAAACCAAACGGAACATGGACAATGTCTTGGCTCCAATCGTAGCCCATCTCTTGTAGCACTGCCTTGAGTTGTTTGAAGTGGGCAGATTGCTCTTGACCAACAACATAGATGGATTTGGCAAATTGGTATTCGTTTTTACGGTAAAGGGCTGCAGCCAAGTCACGTGTGATATAGAGAGTTGCACCATCAGATTTTTTGATAAGGGCTGGATGTTCAATTCCATATTTCTCAAGATTGACAACTTGGGCTCCCTCTGACTCAACAAGAAGTCCTTTTTCAGCGAGAATGTCTACAACAGCATCCATCTTATCATTGTAAAAGGCTTCCCCGTTGTAGCTATCAAATTCGACTTGCAATTCATTGTAAAGGCGGTTGAATTCCACTAAACTTTCATCACGGAACCATTGCCAGAGAGCGAGGGCTTCCTCATCTCCATTTTCCAGTTTGCGGAACCATTCGCGTGCTTCTTCATCCAAGCTAGGGTCTTTTTCAGCTTCAGCATTGATGCGAACGTAGAGTTTAAGAAGTTCATCGATTGGATGCGCTTTAACAGCTTTCTCATTTCCCCATTTCTTGTAGGCAACGATCAACATTCCAAACTGTTTGCCCCAGTCTCCTAGGTGGTTAACCTTGACCGTTTGATAGCCGATTTTTTGGAAAATATGTGATAAGCTATCTCCGATAACCGTTGAGCGCAAGTGCCCAATAGAGAATGGTTTTGCGATATTGGGACTAGACATGTCGATAACGACATTTTCTTGCTTGCCAATGGTTTGGTCGGCATAGTGTTCTTTTTTAGTGATGACATTCTGCAATACCTGAGCCGAAATAGCAGATTTATCAAGGAAAAAGTTAACGTAAGGTCCAGTAGCAACAACCTTTTCAAAGGCTTGACTATTGATTTTTTCAGCAATATCTGCTGCAATCATTTGCGGCGCTTTACGCTCGACCTTTGCTAGAGAAAAGGCAGGGAAGGCGATGTCTCCCATTTCTGAATTTTTAGGTGTTTCCAGTAAATTTAAAATAGCCTCTTGATCCAGGCTATCAATGACGCTAGCCAACTCACTAGCAATCAATTCTTTTGTATTCATAAGGGCTCCTTTTGGGCTTTTTTACTATTTTAACACAATTTACTACATTTTTTGAGAAAGAAAAGAATTTTTTTGAATTATCTAGTTTTTTTGGTATAATATAGTTATAAAATAAATGTAAAAGTTGTTATAAATATTCACTTAAGAGGATAATATGAGAAAAAGAGAACGGCATCAATTGATTAAAAAGATGATCACCGAAGAAAAACTTGGGACACAAAAAGAGATTCAAGATCGTTTAGAAGCTCGTAATGTTTATGTGACACAAACGACTTTGTCACGTGATTTGCGTGAAATCGGCTTGACCAAGGTTAAGAAAAATGATATGGTGTATTATGTACTAGCAAATGAGACAGATAAGATTGATTTAGTTGAGTTTTTGTCTCATCACTTAGAAGGTGTTGCAAGAGCAGAGTTCACCTTGGTACTTCATACCAAACTTGGGGAAGCTGCAGTCTTAGCAAACATTGTAGATGCAAACAAGGATGAATGGATTTTAGGAACGGTTGCTGGTGCTAATACCTTATTGGTTATTTGTCGAGACCAGCACGTTGCCAAGCTGATGGAAGATCGTTTGCTAGATTTGATGAAAGATAAATAAGGTCTTGGGAGTTGCTCTCAAGACTTATTTTTAGCAAGGAGAGATGGAAAATGGCAACAGAAAAGCTATCACCCGGCATGCAACAGTATGTGGATATTAAGAAACAATACCCAGATGCTTTTTTGCTTTTTCGAATGGGTGACTTTTACGAGTTGTTCTATGAAGATGCAATTAATGCAGCGCAAATTTTGGAAATTTCCTTAACAAGTCGGAATAAAAATGCAGAAAATCCGATACCCATGGCGGGCGTCCCCTATCATTCTGCCCAACAGTATATCGATGTTCTGATTGAGCAGGGCTATAAGGTAGCCATAGCCGAGCAGATGGAAGATCCCAAACAAGCGGTTGGAGTTGTCAAGCGAGAGGTGGTCCAGGTCATCACACCTGGAACGGTCGTCGATAGCAGTAAGCCGGATAGTCAGAATAATTTCTTGGTTGCCTTAGATCGTGATGGCAATCAGTTTGGTCTAGCTTATATGGATTTGGTGACGGGTGATTTCTATGTGACAGGTCTATTAGATTTCACGTTGGTTTGTGGGGAAATTCGCAACCTCAAGGCGCGAGAAGTAGTGCTGGGTTATAACTTGTCTGAGGAAGAAGAACAAATCCTCAGCCGTCAGATGAATTTGGTGCTTTCTTATGAGAAAGAAGGCTTTGAGGACCTTCATTTACTAGATCCACGATTGGCAGCTGTGGAGCAAGCGGCAGCTAGTAAGCTACTCCAGTATGTTCATCGGACCCAGATGCGGGAATTGAACCACCTCAAACCAGTTATCCGCTATGAAATCAAAGATTTCTTACAGATGGACTATGCGACCAAGGCTAGTCTGGATTTGGTTGAGAATGCCCGTTCAGGCAAGAAGCAAGGCAGTCTTTTCTGGCTTTTAGATGAAACCAAAACGGCTATGGGCATGCGGCTCTTGCGCTCTTGGATTCATCGTCCTTTGATTAATAGGGAGCGAATCATCCAACGTCAAGAGGTGGTGCAGGTCTTTCTTGACCACTTCTTTGAGCGCAGTGATTTAACGGACAGTCTCAAGGGTGTTTATGACATCGAACGCTTAGCTAGTCGGGTTTCTTTTGGCAAGACCAATCCCAAGGATCTCTTGCAACTGGCGGCTACCTTATCTAGTGTACCACGGATTCGTGCGATTTTAGAAGGCATGGAGCAGCCTGCTCTAGCCTATCTCATCGCACAGCTGGATGCCATTCCGGAGTTGGAGAGCTTGATTAGTGCTGCCATTGCTCCTGAAGCTCCTCACGTGATTACGGAAGGTGGCATTATCCGTACGGGATTTGATGAGACCTTAGACAAGTATCGTCGTGTGCTCAGAGAAGGGACTAGCTGGATTGCTGAGATTGAGGCTAAGGAGCGGGAAAACTCTGGCATCAGCACGCTCAAGATCGACTACAATAAAAAAGATGGTTACTATTTCCATGTGACTAATTCGCAACTGGGAAATGTTCCAGCCCACTTTTTCCGCAAGGCGACACTGAAAAACTCGGAACGCTTTGGGACTGAGGAATTGGCCCGTATCGAGGGGGATATGCTAGAGGCGCGTGAGAAGTCAGCCAACCTCGAATACGAAATCTTTATGCGTATCCGTGAAGAGGTCAGCAAGTACATCCAGCGTTTGCAGGCGCTAGCCCAAGGAATTGCGACAGTTGATGTCTTGCAAAGTCTCGCAGTTGTGGCTGAAACCCAGCATTTGATCCGACCTGAGTTTGGGGATGATTCACAAATAGATATCCAAAAAGGGCGCCATGCTGTCGTCGAAAAGGTCATGGGAGCTCAGACCTACATTCCAAACAGTATCCAGATGGCAGAAGATACCAGTATTCAGCTAATTACAGGGCCCAACATGAGCGGGAAGTCAACCTACATGCGCCAGTTAGCCATGACGGCGGTGATGGCCCAGCTGGGTTCTTATGTGCCGGCAGAAAGCGCCCATTTGCCTATCTTCGATGCTATCTTTACCCGTATCGGAGCAGCAGATGACTTGGTTTCAGGTCAATCAACCTTTATGGTGGAGATGATGGAGGCCAACAATGCCATTTCGCATGCGACCAAGGATTCCTTGATTCTCTTTGATGAATTGGGACGCGGAACTGCAACTTATGACGGAATGGCTCTGGCCCAATCCATCATCGAATACATCCATGAACATATCGGAGCCAAAACCCTCTTTGCGACCCACTACCATGAGTTGACCAGTCTGGAGTCCAGCTTGGAACACTTGGTCAATGTCCACGTGGCAACCTTGGAGCAGAATGGGCAGGTCACCTTCCTTCACAAGATCGAACCAGGACCAGCTGACAAATCCTACGGTATCCACGTTGCTAAGATTGCTGGCTTACCAGGAGAACTTTTAGCAAGAGCGGATAAGATTTTAACGCAACTGGAGAGTCAAGGGGGAGAAAGTCCAGCTCCGATGAGGCAAACTAGCGCCGTCACGGAACAGATTTCTCTCTTTGATACGCCAGCAGAACATCCTATCCTAGCAGAATTAGCTGAACTGGATGTGTACAACATGACACCTATGCAGGCTATGAATGTCTTGGTTGAGCTCAAACAAAAGTTATAAAAAGAGCCCACTCACATTTTTGTGAGTGGGATTTTTCTCTATTACTTTTTATGGGCCAAAAGTTGATTGATGTGGTCCACTTTTTTTGCTTCTCTTTTATAGAGAATAGCCCAGATGATGAGGTAGACAATCGCAAACTCTGGAATGAGCTGGAGATAGAAGGTCCAGTGGAAGGGGAACCAACCAGCCAGAGTTGCCAGTGGGACAAAGCCAGCCAGCATGAGGAAGAAATGGGAAAGTGTGGCACGGAGCAAGCTCCAGTCACGGCTGAATAAGCGACCGCCAAAGCTAAAGAGAACGCCGATAGCTGACCAGATGATCATACAGTAGAGCAAGACCAAGGCACCGTGAACCTGATGTTGCACCATCGCTTGGCCGATAAGAGACTCGGGGCTTAGTGGGGTATAGGTATTTGGTGCATAAATGAGTGAAAAGAGGATAGAGAGGATGAGGCCGATAAGTACACCAGCGGCTGCATCGTGAAAGATTTGTTTTTTCATAGTTCTAATTTCTCCTTGATGGTTTTTAGGTAACGGCGTGAAGAGTAGGTGAAGCTTTCATTTTTTAAGAAAATTTCAACCAGACCATTGGGCGTGAGCTTGAGATGAGAGATAGCGTCAATATTAACGATTTCTGATTGGGAAATTTGGATAAAAGTGGTCGGCAGAATGTCAAGAACTTGATAGAGACGCGAATCAATGGTATAGGTCTGAGATGCAGTTTCTGCTAGAACCTTGCGATTCTCGATATAGAAGCGTTGTATCTTACAAATCTTAACTAGATAGACCTGATCATCAATCTTTCCTTTGATTGTTTCTTTTTGGTCAAGATTTTCTGCGAACTCGATGACTTTCTGGACTTTTTCGGTAGGCTGAGGAGTTTGGACAATCAGCTTTTCCTCCTCATAAGTCTCCTTAATCTGTAATTCTACTTTCATAAATTCCCCTCCTTATATTTCATACAAAATTGTGATCACTTCTTGTACACCTTTATTAAACACTATTTTACGACCCATGGCAAGAGCTTTTGCCTATGTGGAGAGATTTTGAGTCTATGTGGTATTTGCTTTTTCTGATAGCATTTGAAATATGGTATAATAGCACTAATCAATTTCTAGGAAAATAGATACAGAAAGGGGCTGAAAGATGTCTCATATTATTGAATTGCCAGAGGTGCTGGCAAACCAGATCGCGGCAGGGGAGGTTATCGAACGTCCTGCCAGTGTGGTCAAAGAGTTGGTAGAAAATGCCATTGACGCAGGCTCTAGCCAGATTATCATTGAGATTGAGGAAGCTGGTCTTAAGAAGATTCAAATCACAGATAATGGCCATGGAATTGCCCACGATGAGGTGGAATTGGCCCTGCGTCGTCATGCGACCAGTAAGATAAAAAATCAAGCTGATCTCTTTCGGATTCGAACGCTTGGTTTTCGTGGTGAAGCCCTGCCTTCGATCGCTTCTGTCAGTGTCTTGACTCTGTTGACGGCGGTGGATGGTGCGAGTCATGGGACCAAGCTCGTTGCGCGTGGGGGTGAAGTTGAGGAAGTCATCCCAGCGACTAGTCCTGTGGGAACCAAAGTTTGTGTGGAGGACCTCTTTTTCAATACACCAGCTCGTCTCAAGTATATGAAGAGTCAGCAGGCAGAGTTATCCCATATCATTGATATTGTCAACCGTCTAGGGTTAGCCCATCCTGAGATTTCTTTTAGCTTGATTAGTGATGGCAAGGAAATGACACGGACAGCAGGAACTGGTCAACTGCGACAAGCCATCGCAGGGATTTATGGTTTGGCGAGTGCTAAGAAGATGATTGAAATTGAGAACTCTGACTTAGATTTCGAAATTACAGGTTTTGTGTCTCTGCCTGAGTTAACCCGAGCAAATCGCAACTATATCAGCCTCTTCATCAATGGCCGTTATATCAAGAACTTTCTACTCAACCGTGCTATTCTTGACGGTTATGGAAGCAAGCTCATGGTAGGGCGTTTTCCACTGGCTGTCATTCACATCCATATTGATCCTTATTTGGCAGATGTCAATGTGCATCCGACCAAGCAAGAAGTGCGGATTTCTAAGGAAAGAGAACTGATGGCGCTGCTTTCAGAGGCTATTTCAAATAGTCTCAAGGAGCAAGCCTTGATTCCTGATGCTTTAGAAAATCTTGCCAAGTCGACCGTGCGTAATCGTCAAAAGGTAGAGCAGACCGTTCTCCCACTCAAAGAAAATACGCTCTACTATGAAAAAACAGAACTCTCAAAACCTAGTCAAGCTGAGGTGGCTGACCACCAGGTTGAATTAACTGAGGAGGGTAGGGACCTAACCCTGTTTGCTAAAGAAACTTTGGACCAATTGACTAAGCCCGCAAAACTGCATTTTGCAGAGAGAAAGCCTGCTAACTACGACCAACTAGACCATCCAGAGTTAGATCTTGCTAGCCTCGATAAGGCTTATGACAAGCTGGAGCGAGAAGAAGCATCGAGTTTCCCAGAGTTGGAGTTTTTCGGACAGATGCACGGGACCTATCTCTTTGCCCAAGGGCGAGATGGACTCTACATCATAGACCAGCACGCGGCTCAGGAACGAGTCAAGTACGAGGAATACCGTGAAAGCATCGGCAATGTTGACCAGAGTCAGCAACAACTCCTAGTGCCCTACATCTTTGAATTCCCAGCAGATGATGCGCTTCGTCTCAAGGAAAGAATGCCTCTTTTGGAGGAAGTGGGCGTCTTTTTAGCAGAGTACGGAGAAAATCAATTCATCCTGCGTGAACATCCTATTTGGATGGCAGAAGAAGAGATTGAGTCAGGCATCTATGAAATGTGTGATATGCTCCTCTTGACCAAGGAAGTTTCGATCAAGAAATACCGAGCAGAGCTGGCTATCATGATGTCCTGCAAACGGTCTATCAAGGCCAACCATCGCATCGATGACCACTCAGCCAGACAACTCCTTTATCAGCTTTCTCAATGTGACAATCCTTACAACTGTCCCCACGGACGTCCTGTTTTGGTGCATTTTACCAAGTCGGATATGGAAAAAATGTTCCGACGAATTCAGGAGAATCATACTAGCCTCCGTGAGTTGGGGAAATATTAAGAACACAAAAAGCCTTTGTTTTTTCCAAACAAGGCTTTTTAGCTTTTCTATGGTGGGAATTTTGAATGGACATGGCAACTTGCCATGAGGTTTACACTTGCTTGACAAGAAAAAGTAATGAGAAATATGATTCAATTGACTCAAGGTTTCATAGAGTCGTCTTGGTTTGAGGGATTCTCAAGACCAATCACTTTATCAAGATAACGTTGTTTGGTTTTGAGAGTCTTGCTGATAGCAATCGCTGAAGCAATCAAAAGAACGAAGGTCAGCCAAATCCAGGCGGTGAACTCGGCTGGAAAACTAGAACCAGCTAAAAAGAGATAGATAGCCAGAGCTAAGACGAAAATATAAATCACTTGCCAAAGACCAAAGGATTTAACCTCCTTATAGTATTTGTCCTTGTCTTCCTCAAAAATTACTGCTGTGGAATCTTTTTCAGAGTTTTCATCCAGTAGCAGATAGTCAGTTGTCACTTGAAAAATCTTGCTTAATTCAATGATTTTTTCGATTTCAGGAAAGACTTGTCCAGACTCCCATTTTGAGATGCTTTGCCGAGAAACATTGATTTGTTCAGCTAGCTTTTCCTGGGACCAACCTTTTTCCTTTCGGAGCTCAAATAGTTTTTCTGTGAGTTTCATGATTCTATCCTCCTTTTTCTACCTCTATCCTAACAATTTTTACTTATAATGAGAATACAATCTCTTGTACTATTTGTCAACCAGAGGTTGCACTTGTGTTTGCAGTTTTCAGCAAAAAAATATGATATACTAGGTAAGAAAAAGCGAAGAAATTATGAAAAAGGAATGAAAGATGAAAGAATTTTTTGCCCTCCCCAAGCAAATTCAAATGCGGGAATGGATGAGCTTTGTAGCACGGATTTTAGAGAGTGCCATTACTCCTTTTATGGCCATGTACTATGTTCAATATTTTGGAGCCTTTTGGGCGGGGTTATTGATGATCACAACCAAACTCATTGGTTTTTTAGCTGGACTGTATGGTGGACATTTGGCGGATCTTTGGGGACGTAAGAAAGTCATTGACTGGGGAAACTTTGGTCTTGCGAGTGGCTACTTTCTTGTGCTGCTGGCAAATATGCCTAATCATATTTTTCCCTTTTTGACTTTTGTCGGAATGTTGCTGGCAGAGACCGCAGGAACTTTCTCTTGGCCGGCTATTGATGCGATGATTATTGATTTGACCGACGAGCAAAATCGCCGTTTCGTTTATACGATTAGTTATTGGTTTGTCAATGTATCCGTTATGTTAGGAGCAGGGCTTGCAGGTTTCTTTTACGACCACCATTTTTTTGAGCTGCTTCTGGTTTTGACGGTGATTAGCTTCTTGAATTTTTTCCTCGCTTGGAAATATTTTTCAGAAAGCAAGCCAGCTAATCTGGTCTTTGAGCATGGTAGCAGTCCTTTGGCAACTGTGAAAAATTATGTTTCTGTTTTTCAGGACAAAATTTTCCTACTTTATACGTTAGGGACTGTATTTAATGGTGTTATCTGGTTGCAAATTGACAATTATATACCCGTTCATTTGAAAGAGTCATTCATCGCGAGTAGTGTTTTCGGTATTCATATTTCAGGAGCTAAGATGCTCAGTATCATGGTTTTTATCAATACCCTGATTATTGTTTGCTTCATAACGACTGCCAATCGTTTGACCAAGGAAATGAAGATCATACCGCAGTTTTTATTGGGAAGTATTATCTTTGACTTGGGTATGCTTTTCACCATTGTCTTCAGGAGTTTCTGGGCTCTGTTTTTGCTAGCCATTCTCTATACTATGGGGGAACTCATCTGCATGCCGCCAAGCCAAGTTTTGCGGGCGGAAATGATGAATGAGAATAAGCTCGGAACCTACTCAGGTTTCCTTAATATGGCGCAGCCTTTAGCGTCTATTTTAGCGGGGGCGATGATTTCTATCAGCGCTGCAACAGGTGCTGTAGGTGTTTGGCTCGTTTTTATTGTGTGTGCAGTACTTGGGCTGCTTCTTATCATCAGAGCAGCGCATTTACACGGAATTGCAAATCAATTATAGAAAGTGAAAATAATGTACGAATATTTTAAAGGAATCATCAGTAAAATTACAGCCAAGTACATCGTATTGGAAGTCAACTCTATCGGTTATATCTTGCATGTAGCCAATCCCTATGCCTACTCAGGTCAGGTCAATCAAGAAACTCAGATTTATGTGCACCAAGTTGTTCGTGAGGATGCCCATCTGCTCTACGGTTTTCGCTCAGAAGATGAGAAAAAGCTCTTTCTCAGTCTGATCTCGGTCTCAGGGATTGGTCCTGTGTCAGCTCTTGCTATCATCGCAGCTGATGACAATGCTGGCTTGGTTCAAGCGATCGAGACTAAGAACATCACCTACTTGACCAAGTTCCCTAAAATTGGCAAGAAAACAGCCCAGCAGATGGTGCTGGACTTGGAAGGCAAGGTAGTCGTGGCTAGTGATGACCTTCCTTCCAAGGTCGCAGTGCAAACCAGCGCTGAAAACCAAGAACTGGAAGAAGCTATGGAAGCCATGCTGGCACTGGGCTACAAGGCGACTGAACTTAAGAAAATCAAGAAATTCTTTGAAGGAACGACGGATACAGCAGAGAACTATATCAAGTCGGCCCTTAAGATGTTGGTCAAATAGGAGTATAATATGCCAAAACGCTGTGGTTGGGTAAAAATGAATAATCCCTTATATGTAGCCTATCATGATGAGGAGTGGGGGCAACCCCTTCATGATGACCGCGCTCTTTTTGAACTGCTCTGTATGGAGACTTATCAGGCTGGTCTGTCTTGGGAAACGGTACTCAACAAACGCCAGGCTTTCCGAGAAGCATTTCATGGCTATCAAATTCAAGCGGTCGCGGAAATGACAGATGGGGAGTTGGAAGCCTTGTTAGAGAATCCAGCCATCATCCGAAATCGTGCCAAGCTCTTTGCGACACGCTCCAATGTCCAAGCATTTTTACAAGTTCAGGAAGCATATGGCTCCTTTGATGCCTATCTCTGGTCTTTTGTCAATGGACAAACCATCATCAATGATGTCCCCGACTATCGCTTAGCCCCAGCTAAAACGTCTTTATCTGAGAAAATATCCAAGGATCTCAAAAAACGTGGTTTCAAATTCACAGGTCCAGTTGCGGTTTTGGCTTTTCTACAAGCAGCAGGTTTGATTGACGACCACGAGAATGATTGTGAGTGGAAAAGCGGAAATAAGTGAGTGCAGGCGTCTAATTATCTGAGAATATAGAAAAAAGCTGAGAAGAGTTTCTCAGCTTTTTGATTATATGCTAGTAACTTTTATAGTGCAGTAAGAAATGTCAGTCCACCTAAGACAACGCCAGCTGAGTTTGGAATAATTAGTATCCAATCCTTCTTAGGTTCTTTTGTCCACCCGTAAATAACCCAAATTAAACAAGATACTGCTGCGGATAAAGGCTGGAATGGTTGAGCTTTGTTGCCTTGTAAATTGGCAAAAATTTGTGGGATGTAGGCGATAAATACAATAATCCCGATAAAGGCCCCGATTGAACCGACAATTTGATTTATTTTTTGTTTAGTCATATACACCTCCTTTAAAAAGATATCATAGAAATAAGCAAAATGCAATAAATTCAGACACAAATTGTAACGAAAATCAATACCAAAGCACAAAAATGGAGAAATTGTTTATTTTTTGTTATCGTCAAAGCGAATGACTTGCTCCTGTGCATCTACATAGGCGTGAAAGCCAAAGGGAACAATGGCTCTTGGCGTTGCGTGGCCGACATTTAGATTATAGACAATCGGGATATTGTTATCAATGATATCCAATAGTGCTTCCTTATAGTCGTCATAGAAGGTTTCATCCATTGGCTTTCCGACCAAGAGTCCACTGATTACCTCAAATACTCCAGTTTCTTTCAAAGTCTGCACCATCTGTTTGAAGTTTTCCGGCTCAGGCTTTTCTTCGCTTGTTTCTAGTAAGAGAATCTTTCCTTCCCAGTCGGATAAGTCAGGGAAAAGTTTGTACTTTTGGCAGAGCTCCGTGCTGTCTGCGTATCGAGAGTTGTCAAAGATATCATAAAGAGATTCAAGACAACCGCCGAGAATTTCTCCCTCAAACTGAGCACTTCCTTGCAACAAGTCAAAACCAGTATTTTTATGACTGACACGAGCTGTTCCCAGGGTCGTGGGACTAAAGTCAGTCCGTTCTTCATACCAAACGTCGCTAGGGCGGATTTCTGAGATTCTCCCAGTCTCAATCAGTTCCTTAAAGTAGTGAAAGCTATAGGGCAACATCTCCTTGTCTAATTCACAAATGTCTGCTAGAAAGGATTGCCCATAAAAAGTCTTGACCCCTAGTTTATGCAACATGAGATGATTCATGGTTGTATCTGAGAAGCCAAGAAAAATCTTTTGTTTGATAACCTTTTGAAGCTGGTCGTTTTCAAAAAGATAAGGTAGTAAACGATAGGTATCATCCCCACCGATGGCGCATAGGATCATGTCGATGCTATCGTCCGAAAAGGCCTGCATCAAATCTTCTGCACGTGCCTCAGGATGGTCCTTGATAAAGTCTAAACCCTTTAGCGAATGGGGCAAGAAGACAGAATTAAGTCCCAAATCCTTGAGACGTTGAATACCCAAATCGACTTCGTGTTTGACAAAATCCTCTCCGATAACACCACTAGACAAACTAACAATACCAATAGTAGAAACTATATCTCATCCTCCTAGAAATAGATTGATACTCTTCGAAAATCAAATTCAAACCACGTCAGCTTTGCCTTGCCGTACTTAAGTACAGCCTGCGGCTAGCTTCCTAGTTTGCTCTTTGATTTTCATTGAGTATGAGCCTATTTTATCACAAAAGATGAAAGAAAACTATAAGAATCAGACTCAGAAGTTCTATTGAATTTCAAGAAAGCAAGTGAAAAAGCAACCGCCTGTGCAGTTGCTTTTCGTTTTTCTAATCTCGCTGGATATGAGTTACTTGGTCAACTCTTGATTATAGGAGAGAGCTAAATCAATCCAGTAAGGAAGTTCTTTTTGACCTTCGATATCTAGGTCTATATAGCCATGATAAGGTCGCCCTCTCATCAATGTAGTATGAGCTCCTGTTCGGGGTAGAACTTGCTTTTCCATTTCTTTGCCAATTCTCACCATAACCAGCTCGTCCTTTCTGGAACTGACTGTAAGGACCATTTTCCCACGAATCATAAAGGCCAGGCCACCAAACAGTCTCTTTTCTTCTAACTCTTCTTCGAAAATTTGGGGAGGAAGTTTGAGTGCTAGAATTTTTCGAATCTGCTGAGCTAAAGATTGACTATATGCCATAGCTTTTCACTTTTCTTAATAACGTGATGGGCCCGCGCTTGCACTTCGGATATTGAAACGTTTCTTGAGATAGAAGCGAAGAGCGAGAAGGGTAGCTCCCAGGATAGCCAAAGGCAATGGAGCAAGGACTGGATTGAGGTTTGCTGGTAGGAAGCTTGTTGCAAAGAAGACAACCAACCAAAGGACCATAGAGGCCAAAATTACTAGGATGGACTTCCAGAATGGAGGACGTTGGCTACGGTCTGTGTCTGGTCCATAGTACTGGTAGACAAAGTAGTACATCAAGTAGAAGGCAAGTCCTCCTACAAGTCCAACCAACAAGAGGGTAATCAATCCATAGCCAATAGCCTGATCTGTAGAGAAGAAGGTAGTTAGAGCGCTAACCAATGCAAAGAGACTGGTGATAAAAAGGGCTGAGTCCATAATCATGAGTTTTGGATCGTCATTTTCTTTTGGATGCTCTTTTTCGTATTGCTCCTTGACAGTGAAGCTATGAGCCCAGTGGGTTGGAGCCCCGTAGAGGGAACGTGCAGTCGTCCCCTTTGCTTGCTCTTCAAGGATTTTAGGAATGACTTCCTCAAAGACAGCCTTGATTTCAGCGTCTGTTTTACCATCTTTGATAAATTGTTGGGTAGCGATGTGGATAAACTCTTGGTTTTTCTTGGTTAATTTTTGTAAATCAATCTGAGACATAGGGATTCCTCTTAGAACCATTTTTTATGGATGAGATAGAGAGTGAGCGAAACACTCATAGCAAAGGCGATAAAGACGATTAACCAGAAGGCGTGTGGTTCACCGTTCAAAGGGATTTCATTATCCTTGAAGTTCATCCCATAGGCTGAGAAGATCATGGTTGGGACAGACATAACGATGGTCACGAGAGCCAGGGTTTTCATAATGTTGTTCTGGTTGTTGGAAATGATAGAGGCAAAGGTCTCTGTCATAGAGTGAAGGACATTTCCATAGATATCTGCCATCTCGATGGCCTGTTGGGTTTCAATCAGGGTATCCTCAAGTAGGTCTTCGTCCTCTAAGTATTTTTTGATATTGCTGGTTGCACTGGTCAATTTCTTAATCACGCGCTCGTTCGTCTTCAGTGAGGCCTTGAAATAGACGATGGTCTTTTCCAATTCCATGAGCTCAATCAGCTCTTCGTTTCGAGTAGATTTGTGAAGTTGACTTTCGATCTGTTCACTCTTACGGTCGATCGAACGAAGGGCCGTAAGGTAAAGCTCGGCGTTGCGGTAGAGAATCTGGAAGATAAAGCGTGAACGCATGAAGGTGTAAAAGTTGCGCAGTCTACGGTTGATAAAGACATCGAGAACGGGGAGGGGTTCCAAGCAGGTGGTGATAATGGTTTCCTCAGTGATGATAATCCCCAGCGGAATCGTGACGTAGTAGGTGCGATTGTTTCTTTCCTCTGTGATGGGAACGTCTACGATGATCAAAGTGTACTCATCTTCGATGGTAATACGGGACATTTCTTCCGCATCGAGTGGTGCTCGAAGGTCGGCAATGTCAATGTCGAAGGCGTTAGCGATTTCCAACGATTCATTTTGTGTAGGATTGACGAGGTTGATCCAAGTACCCGGTTCAAGCGTGTCGATCTCTTTAAATTCCGTTGTTGTTGAGAGAAAAACTTGTTTCATATCCCCTATCCTTTCCTACTATTCAGTGATTCATTTTTTGCACCGTACTATTATACTATAAAAACAGCTTTTTGGGTAATAGAATTTCACATTTTTTGGTATAATGGAAAGCAATAATGGACTAGAAAGAACAAAGATGCAAGATAAAATTGTGATTCATGGGGCACGTGCCCATAACTTAAAAAATATTGATGTGGAGATTCCGCGAGACAAGCTGGTTGTTGTGACTGGTTTGTCAGGTTCGGGGAAATCCAGCCTGGCCTTTGATACCCTCTATGCTGAGGGGCAACGCCGCTATGTAGAGAGCTTGTCAGCCTATGCTCGCCAGTTTTTGGGCAACATGGAAAAACCAGATGTGGATGCCATTGATGGCCTCAGCCCGGCTATTTCCATCGACCAGAAAACCACCAGCAAAAACCCTCGCTCGACCGTGGGAACGACGACTGAAATCAATGATTATCTGCGTCTCCTCTACGCACGTGTGGGGACGCCTTACTGTATTAACGGGCATGGGGCTATCAAGGCTTCTTCTGTAGAACAAATCGTGGATAAGGTTTTGGAGTTGCCGGAACGGCAACGTCTGCAAATTTTAGCTCCGGTCATCCGTAAGAAAAAAGGGCAACATAAGAGTGTCATTGAAAAGATTCAGAAAGATGGCTATGTTCGTGTCCGAGTGGATGGGGAAGTCTATGATGTGACCGAAGTGCCTGAGCTGTCTAAGAGTAAGCAACACAATATCGATGTCGTGGTCGACCGTATTGTCATCAAGGAGGGCATTCGTAGCCGTCTCTTTGATTCCATTGAGGCTGCCCTTCGTATCGCAGAAGGTTATGTGATTATCGACACTATGGACGATTCTGAGTTGCTCTTTTCTGAGCATTATGCCTGTCCAGTTTGTGGTTTTACAGTACCAGAGTTAGAGCCTCGTCTCTTCTCCTTCAATGCCCCTTTTGGCTCTTGTAGTGAGTGTGATGGTTTGGGCATCAAGCTGGAGGTGGATGTTGACTTGGTGGTTCCTGATACCAGCAAAACTTTGCGTGAGGGAGCCTTGGCACCTTGGAATCCTATCTCATCCAACTACTATCCAAATATGCTAGAGCAGGCCATGACAGCTTTTGGAGTGGATATGGATAAGCCCTTTGAGGACTTGTCAGAAGAAGATAAGAACTTGATTCTCTACGGGTCTGATGGCAAGGAATTCCATTTCCACTATGAGAATGAATTTGGCGGTGTGCGCGATATTGACATTCCTTTTGAGGGGGTTGTCAATAATATCAAGCGTCGTTACCATGAGACTAACAGTGACTACACCCGTACCCAGATGCGTCTCTACATGAATGAGCTGACTTGTGGAACCTGCCACGGCTACCGTCTCAATGACCAGGCCTTGTCTGTCCGTGTGGGTGGAGAGCAAGGGCCACATATCGGAGAGATTTCAGACCTCTCAATCGCAGACCACTTGGCTTTGGTGAGCCAGCTGACCTTGTCTGAAAATGAAGCCATTATTGCTCGTCCTATTCTCAAGGAAATTAAGGATCGCTTGACCTTCCTCAATAATGTGGGACTCAACTATCTGACTCTGTCGCGTTCGGCAGGAACCCTTTCAGGTGGGGAGAGTCAGCGTATTCGCTTGGCAACCCAGATTGGATCCAACCTATCAGGTGTCCTCTATATCCTGGATGAGCCGTCGATTGGTCTTCACCAGAGGGATAATGACCGCTTAATTGCCAGCCTGAAGAAGATGCGTGACTTGGGCAATACTCTCATCGTGGTAGAACATGACGAAGATACTATGCGTGAGGCGGATTATCTGATTGATGTTGGTCCGGGAGCTGGTGTTTTTGGTGGAGAGATTGTCGCTGCAGGAACACCCAAGCAGGTGGCTCGCAACAGCAAGTCTATCACAGGCCAGTACTTATCAGGAAAACGAGCGATTCCAGTACCAGAAGAGCGCCGTGCCGGAAATGGTCGTTTTATCGAGGTGACGGGTGCGCGTGAGAACAACTTGCAAAATATCACTGCTCGCTTCCCATTAGGAAAATTCATTGCGGTGACAGGTGTGTCAGGTTCAGGGAAATCGACCTTAATCAACAGCATCCTCAAAAAAGCTATTGCCCAGAAGCTCAACCGCAATTCAGACAAGCCTGGTAAATTCAAAACCATCACAGGGATTGAGCATGTCGATCGTCTGATTGATATTGACCAGAGTCCAATCGGACGGACGCCGAGGTCCAACCCTGCTACCTATACGGGAGTTTTTGACGACATCCGTGACCTCTTTGCCCAGACAAATGAGGCCAAGATTCGAGGCTACAAGAAGGGTCGTTTCAGTTTCAACGTCAAGGGTGGTCGTTGTGAAGCCTGCTCAGGTGACGGGATTATCAAGATTGAGATGCACTTCTTGCCAGATGTTTATGTGGCTTGTGAAGTCTGCCATGGAACTCGCTACAACAGTGAAACCCTAGAAGTTCACTACAAGGAAAAGAACATCTCGCAAGTCTTGGATATGACGGTTAATGATGCGGTGGAATTTTTCCAACACATTCCAAAAATTCAACGCAAACTCCAGACTATCAAGGATGTAGGGCTGGGCTATGTAACCTTAGGACAACCAGCTACCACCCTTTCAGGAGGAGAAGCCCAGCGTATGAAGCTGGCTAGTGAACTCCACAAACGATCGACAGGAAAATCTTTCTACATTCTCGATGAGCCGACGACAGGACTTCATACCGAAGACATCGCTCGTCTGCTCAAGGTCTTGGCTCGCTTTGTCGACGATGGCAATACAGTCCTCGTCATCGAGCACAATCTGGATGTTATCAAGACTGCAGACCATATTATTGACTTGGGACCTGAGGGCGGTGTCGGTGGTGGAACCATCATTGCAACAGGAACTCCCGAAGAAGTAGCGGCCAATGAAGCCAGCTACACAGGACACTATTTGAAAGGAAAGTTAGATAATGAATAAACGTGTGCAAGCATTTTTAGCTAAAATGCAAGAAAAAGAACTAGATGGGATCATCATCAACAACCTTAAAAATGTCTATTATTTGACTGGTTTTTGGGGTTCAAATGGAACAGTCTTTATCAGCCGTGACCGTCAGGTTTTGGTGACAGACTCTCGCTATATCATTGCAGCTAAGCAAGAAGTGACAGGTTTTGAGATTGTGGCTGACCGCGATGAATTGGCTGTTATTGCAGGCATTGTTAAGGATATGGGCTTGTCTCGCGTCGGTTTTGAGGACGAGGTTTCGGTTTCTTATTACCACCGTATGCAGGCTGCTTTTGCAGGTTTGGACTTGCTTCCTCAGACTCAGTTTGTTGAAACGCTTCGTATGATTAAGGATGAGAAGGAGATTGCGACTATTCGTAAGGCATGTTCTATCTCAGACCAAGCTTTCCGAGATGCACTTGACTTTATCAAACCAGGAAGAACTGAGATTGAAATTGCCAACTTCCTTGATTTCCGAATGCGTGAGCTGGGAGCATCTGGCTTGTCTTTTGATACCATTCTAGCCAGTGGTATCAACTCTTCTAAGCCCCATGCCCATCCAATGCACAAACCAGTTGAAGCGGGAGAAGCCATCACCATGGACTTCGGCTGTCTCTACGACCACTATGTCAGTGACATGACACGGACCATTTATCTAGGTCATGTCAGTGACGAGCAGGCAGAGATCTACAATACAGTTCTGAAAGCCAACCAAGCTCTGATTGACCAAGCTAAGGCTGGCTTAGGTTTCCGTGACTTTGACAAAATCCCTCGTGATATTATCATCGAGGCAGGCTATGGCGACTACTTTACTCACGGTATTGGCCATGGTATCGGACTGGATATACACGAAGAACCTTATTTTAGCCAAACTTCTACCGAGAGCATTCAAGCAGGTATGGTCTTGACTGATGAACCGGGTATCTATATTGAAGGTAAATACGGCGTTCGTATTGAAGATGATATCTTAATTACAGATAACGGTTGCGAATTGTTGACTCTAGCGCCGAAGGAATTAATTGTTATTTAAGAAAATTATGATAAATCGTTGACTTTTATATTTTAAAGGTTTATACTGATAGACGAAAACGGTAGGTGAGGCTACCATAGGGATACGGATGACTACCGCAAAGCAGTGGAGACACTACTCGTTGGTCAACAGTTCTGGTCGCGAAGGCCAAGACTAAGCTCATTACATTGCCCTATGGAGTTAAAGCTTGAACGAAAAAACAGATAATTAGTTTTTTAATCCTGCCATTTTATGGTGGGATTTTCTACTGTTTTAGAACAAGGAAAGGAGACAAACGATGCAAATTGACGATCATCCAGAACCGCACATACACAGCCAATCGCTGATTTGTGTCGTTCTGCCCTTATAAAGTGATTGGTCTCTGTGTATGAAACATATCATTCATACAGATAGGAGAAACCAATGAAAACTACAAAAGAAAGATTAGCAACAGCTATTCATACACCTTTAAAAGAAACTCTATCTTTTTATAAGACAAGTCTAACAGGCTTGACTGAGGAGCAGGTGGAGAAAAATCGTGACCTATATGGCGAAAACACCATCACCAAGGGTCAAGAAGACAGTATCCTCAAAAAGATTTACGAATCTATTATCAATCCATTTACAATCATCCTGCTGGTCATCGCTATGATTTCCATGGTGACCAATGTCTGGTTGGCGAAGCCTGGACAAGAAGATCCGACGACCTCTATCATCATCGTCGTTCTCGTTCTAATCTCTGGTGGCATACGCTTTGTCCAAGAACTGCGGAGTGACAAGGCTGCGACCAATCTATCAAAAATGATTGTGAATACAGCCACAGTTATCCGCGAAGGCCAGAGTTTTGAGGTCGCAATTGAAGATTTGGTCGTTGGAGATATAGTCAAATTAAGTGCTGGGGATATGATTCCAGCAGACCTCCTTTTGACTGAATCACGTGATTTCTTTGTTCAACAGTCTGGTTTGACAGGTGAAAGTGACTCGGTTGAAAAACTAGCCTTGTCAAAAATGAGTCAGTCAAATTTTGATAGTCTGCTAGAAGCAGAAGCGCTCGCTTTTATGGGAACCAATGTGATATCAGGAAGCGCTAAGGCTTTGATTCTAGCGGTCGGTGATGACACCATGATGGGAGAAATCGAGCAGACTCTCAATACCTATGACGAACCGACCTCTTTTGAACGGGAGATGAACAGCATCTCTTGGCTCTTAATCCGTTTGATGTTAGTCATGGTTCCCATCGTCTTTCTCTCCAATGGCTTGACAGATGGCGACTGGCTGGAAGCAGGTGTGTTTGCACTGAGTGTTGGTGTTGGATTGACACCTGAGATGCTTCCTATGATCATCACGGCCAGTCTAGCAAAAGGCTCCATTATCATGGCCAAGGAAAAAGTGGTTATCAAGAAACTCAATGCCATACAAGATTTAGGTGCTATTGATATCCTATGCACGGATAAAACCGGAACCCTTACCCAAGACGAAATTGTCCTGGAATATCCTTTGGATATACATGGAGATTTGGATTTGTCTGTGTTGAGACGGGCTTATCTCAATTCCTATTTTCAAACCGGTTTGAAGAACTTGATGGACCGTGCCATTATCAGTAGAACTGAAAAAGAAGCTAAAGAACACGCTATTCTACAAAATTTGGATACTAGCTTCCAAAAAATAGATGAATTACCCTTTGATTTTGAACGCAGACGGATGAGTGTCATCGTCAAGGATGAGAACGAAGTTGTTAGTTTGGTAACCAAGGGTGCCCTAGAGGAAATGCTTGCGATTTCAACCCATGTGGAATATCAAGGTCAGATTAGCCCTCTGACGGATGATATCCGAGTGGAAATCTTAAAAGAAGTAGATCAACTTAATCAACAGGGATTGCGAGTCTTGGGAGTCGCCTATAAAACAGGCCTAAAAGAAGGTTTTGCTTACTCCGTTGAAGATGAAAAAGAGATGATTCTAACCGGATATCTTGCCTTTCTAGATCCACCAAAACCATCAGCAGCACCTGCTATCCAAGCTTTGTTAGAACACGGTGTTCAAACAAAGATCTTGACGGGAGACAATGAGAAGGTAACCCAAGCAGTATGCGAAAAAGTTGGTTTAGACGTTGATCAAATCTTGTTGGGTTCTGATATTGACGCTATGACGGACGAAGAATTGGCCCAAGCAGTTGAGAAAGTGACTGTCTTTGCCAAACTCTCTCCGGATCAAAAAGCACGAATCATTTTACAAATCAAATCGAATGGACATTGTGTCGGCTATATGGGAGATGGGATCAATGATGCCCCTTCTATGAAAGTGGCAGATGTGGGGATTTCTGTTGATACAGCAGTAGATATTGCCAAAGAAACGGCTGATGTCATTTTGTTAGATAAGGATTTGATGGTGCTTGAAAAAGGGCTGGTTGAAGGACGCAAAGTCTATGCTAATATGACCAAATATATCAAGATGTCGGTCAGCTCTAATTTCGGGAACATTTTCTCTCTGCTAGTGTCTGGTATCTTTTTACCTTTCCTTCCTATGGCTCCGATTCACTTGATTGTGTTGAACCTCGTCTACGACCTTTCTTGCATTGCCTTGCCATTTGATAATGTGGATGAAGACTTTTTGAAACATCCTCATAAGTGGGAGGCTAAGTCTATTACTCGCTTTATGATTTGGATGGGTCCGATTTCTTCTGCCTTTGATATTTTGACCTTTATCTTACTCTATTTTGTCATTGTCCCAATGGCGACAGGTCAAGCCTATGCTCACGGAGCAGAGTCTGCAACGGGCTTTATTATTTTGTTCCAGACAGGTTGGTTCATTGAATCCATGTGGTCCCAAACCATGGTTATCCATATGCTCCGTTCAGCAAAACTTCCTTTCTTACAAAGTCGTCCATCATGGTTTGTTCTTGGGACAACCTTGCTAGCAGCTAGTTTTGTGACCTTCCTTCCCTACTCTTCAATTGCTAGCCTGCTTCATTTAACCCCTTTGGAACCAATTTATTTCCTCTTTTTGCTTTTGATTATCGTTCTCTATATGATAAGTGTTACAGTTGTAAAACGATTGTATATCAAAAAATTTAAAAGTTGGTTATAAATTGATTTTGTCAAGAAAAAAGTACGAAAATCGCGAAAAAAGTTAATTTTTTTTAAAAAATAGGTCGCAAGTCGGATGTTTTTTATGGTATAATAGACTAAACTGATAGTAACATGTAGCGAAAGGGGTAGGTACATGATCAAAATTTATACAGTCTCAAGTTGTACTAGCTGTAAAAAAGCGAAAACCTGGCTCAATGCCCACCAGTTAAGTTATAAAGAACAAAATCTCGGTAAAGAAGGAATTACAAGAGAAGAGTTATTAGATATTCTCACGAAAACAGATAATGGAATTGCCAGTATCGTTTCGTCAAAAAACCGCTACGCTAAGGCACTTGGAGTTGACATCGAGGATTTGAGTGTCAATGAAGTGCTCAACTTAATCATGGAAACACCACGGATCTTAAAGAGTCCGATTCTCGTTGACGAGAAGCGCCTACAAGTCGGCTATAAAGAAGATGATATCCGTGCCTTCTTGCCACGCTCTGTCCGTAATGTAGAAAATGCAGAAGCACGTCTACGTGCAGCTCTATAAAACATCAAGGCTGGGAGTGACTCCTGGCCTTGTTTGCTCTTTTGTTTTAAAATCATGTGAGGAATTATGAAAAAGTTACTAATTGCTAGTTTTGCTCTCCTCTTTTTGCTTGCGGGATGTGGGCAAAAAAAGGAAACTCCTGCTGCTACCACAACAGCATCTGAACCTCTTCAATCAAACCTTCCCGTTTTGGACAATGCCGAAAAGAATACGGTTGTTACCAAGACCCTGTTGATGCCGAAGTCAGAAAATGGAACGCAGCAGACTCAGACCATTACCTATAAAGGTAATCAGTTTTTGACCTTGACCATTCAGCAAAAACGACCTGTCGGGGATGAACTCAAGACCTTTATCTCTGAAAATGGCCTAGAGGAGACGCAAAAAGCGCTTCTAGAAGTGGAAGAAAAGGATGAGACCATCCAAGAGGCACGCAAACTAGCAGGATTCAAACTGGAAACAAAGCTACTCAGCGAGACAGAAATCCAGACTACAACGACTTATGATTTTCAAGTATTGGACGTCAAAAAGGCATCTCAGCTGGAATATTTAAAAAATATCGGCCTTGAAAATCTCTTAAAAAACGAACCTAGCCAGTATATTGCTGACAGAGTGGCAAATGGGGCGACAGAACAATAGAAAATCCAAATAAATAGACTGACTTATTTGTAGAACGTCAGGTAATGTGCTATAATAGTACTATTCTAAGGAAAGAGGGTGTTAGAATGGGATTTACTGAAGAAACTGTACGGTTTAAATTGGATGATTCCAATAAGAAAGAAATTAGCGAAACATTGACAGATGTTTATGCTTCTTTGAATGACAAGGGCTACAATCCGATTAACCAGATCGTCGGTTATGTATTGAGTGGAGACCCTGCCTACGTTCCTCGTTACAACAATGCACGAAATCAAATCCGTAAGTATGAGCGTGATGAAATTGTTGAAGAATTGGTACGCTACTACCTTAAAGGACAAGGAGTCGATCTATAATCTATGAGAATTATGGGATTGGACGTCGGTTCAAAAACAGTGGGCGTTGCCATTAGCGACCCACTAGGATTCACTGCTCAAGGGCTTGAAATCATCCAGATTAATGAGGATCAAGGCCAGTTTGGTTTTGACCGTATCAAGGAATTGGTTGACAACTATAAGGTGGAACGCTTTGTAGTAGGTCTACCTAAAAACATGAACAATACCAGTGGGCCACGGGTAGAAGCTAGTCAAGCCTACGGAGCAAAATTAGAGGAACTTTTTGGTTTACCAGTAGACTATCAGGATGAGCGTTTGACGACTGTCGCTGCGGAGCGTATGTTGATTGAACAAGCAGATATCAGCCGTAACAAACGCAAAAAAGTTATTGATAAGTTGGCTGCTCAGCTGATTTTGCAAAATTATTTAGATAGAAAATTTTAAGACAGAGGAGAAACTATGTCACACGATCACAACCATGACCACGAAGAACGTGAATTGATTACACTAGTAGATGAGCAAGGAAATGAAACCTTGTTTGAAATTCTTTTGACCATCGACGGGAAAGAAGAATTTGGTAAAAACTATGTTCTGCTAGTGCCAGTTAACGCAGAAGAAGATGAAAATGGTGAAGTTGAAATCCAAGCTTACTCATTCATCGAAAATGAAGACGGAACAGAAGGCGAATTGCAACCAATTCCAGAAGACTCAGAAGACGAATGGAACATGATTGAAGAAGTCTTCAATAGCTTTATGGAGGAGTGATACAGTCTGGGAGACTGTATCAGCCCAGCTCCCTGAAATAAGAGAGAGCTGGTAAGTCCGGGGGACGTTTTTACCCCTGCTTCTAGAAATAAGAAAAAGCAGGAACATCCAGTGGATGTTTTTAGCCCAGTTCCTTTAAATAAGAGAGAACTGGTAAGTTCTAGGAACATTTTTACCCTTACGCTAAAAATAAAGACCGTAAGTAATTCCGGGGGACGTTTTTAGCTCACGTTGAAATTCATAGTAGCTAGTGATTAGCTAACCAGGTAAGAGGTCGGGATTTTAGTCCCGACCTCGTTTTTTTATTTGCAATCATACTTTGATGCGGTAGTTGATTGGACTTTTGTTAAGGAGACATGTATGTTTGAAGTAGAAGAATGGCTGCATAGTCGGATTGGTTTAAACTTTAGATCTGGTCTTGGACGAATGCAGCGAGCTGTGGATTTGCTGGGGAATCCAGAGAGGACTTATCCTATTATCCACGTAACAGGTACTAACGGTAAGGGGTCAACTATTGCCTTTATGAGAGAGTTGTTTGTTGCTCATGGTAAAAAAGTTGGTACTTTCACCTCTCCCCATATCATCAGCATCCATGATCGAATCTGTATCAATGGGCAGCCGATCGCGGAGGAAGACTTTGTCCGTATAGCTAACCAAGTCAAAGAGATGGAAAAGACGCTTTTGCAAACCCATGACCAGTTGTCCTTTTTTGAATTACTGACTCTGATTGCTTTGCTTTACTTTAAAGAGCAGGGAGTGGATCTGGTTCTGCTAGAAGTGGGGATTGGTGGTTTGCTTGATACCACTAATGTCGTAACAGGAGAGATTGCAGTTATTGCTTCGATTGGGCTAGATCATCAGGAGACCTTGGGCGATAGTCTGGAGGAAATAGCCGAGCAGAAAGCTGGTATTTTCAAGGCTGGCAAGAAGGCAGTCATTGCCAAGCTTACTCCAGAAGCGGAGCTTGTCTGTCAAAGTAAAGCGAGAGAGTTAGCTGTCGAACTTTATCAAGCTGGGCGAGACTTCACCTTGAATGCTGGGGATTTTTCAAGTAAGCTAGCAAACTTTTCACAGCTTGAAATCGGTTTAGAAGGTGCTTATCAGCAAGAAAATGCCGCCTTGGCTTTAGAAACTTTTCTTCTGTTTATGGCGTCAAGAGGTGAAAGGGTCGAAGAAGAGTTTGTCAGACGGGCTTTGAAGGAGACACATTGGGCAGGTCGATTGGAACGGATTCGTCCACAAATCTACCTAGATGGGGCTCACAATCTGCCAGCCTTGACTCGTCTAGTCGAGTTTATCCAAGGGAAAATCCAGCAAGGTTACCAGGTTCGCATCCTTTTTGGAGCACTTAAACGCAAGGATTATCAGGGGATGTTAGGCTATCTATCTAAGCAGTTGCCTGAGGTGGAACTTAAGGTAACAGGCTTTGACTACCAAGGCTCTCTGGATGAAAAGGATGTGGCGGGTTACGATTTGATTTCTTCCTATGGCGGTTTTATCAGAGAATTTGAAGAAAAGGCCAAAGATCAGGACTTGCTTTTCGTGACGGGCTCGCTCTACTTTATCTCGGAAGTCCGAGCGAGTTTGCAAGGAAGCGATGGGATTAGTTGACCTTCTAGGCTTAAGTTGTTATACTTGAGGTAGGAGGTATATCTGGAAACGATTCCAGCAAAACATTGGCACAAAAGAAAGGAAATCGCTATGAAAACGAAAACATTCACACTTTCTATTGCTTCCCTAGCAATTCTTAGTCTTTTAGCAGCTTGTGGACCTAAGGCACAAGCCCCTACCCAGCAATCTGCTCAGCAATCATCTTCTCAACAAGAATCATCTTCTAGCGCTGCGACAAGTGCTAGTCAACCACAGGCGTCCTCAAGTCAGGACACTACTGTAGCTCAACCTACGAATATCGATGGTACCTATACTGGAAAAGATGAGAATGACCAAATCACTCTTGTTGTAACAGGTAAAACTGGTACATGGACTGAGGTCGAGCCAGATGGAGATAAGGAAATCAAGCAAGTCAGCTTTGAACCAGAAAATCAACGTGTCATTATCGGTGATGATGTCAAAATTTACACGGTTAATGGTAATCAATTGATTATCGACGATATGGACCGAGAGACATCTGACCGAGTGGTACTAACAAAATAGAACTTCAAATTTAACTAAATAGAAGTTCGGAATTAAGGTTCCGACTTTACCTTCTACGACCTCAATAGCGACTGTCCTAGGATTTGTTCGATATTGAAAAATATAAATAATTATGGAAAGAATTATCATTTTGGTAGTTCTTTTTAAGCCTCTTAATACTCTAGTTAAAAATATAAAAAGGGATAGCACGTCATATAGTGAAGGAGTAGTTTAAGAATCTTGCAGCTCTTGGAATAGTTTGCATAGAAAAAGGCAAA
The DNA here is from genome assembly GCF_030440025.1 of Streptococcus sp. SO2. The sequence goes on along the minus strand of NZ_JAQFJH010000003.1, from coordinate 9,380 downwards.
AGGTTGCCATCTACCCCTGAACTGAGGTATACTAGTAGAAACAGTAGTTTATCAAGCAGTTAAGGAGAATGTTAGAAAAGGAAGGGGATGTATGACAGCTAGAAAAATGCAGCTACTCATGTCTAAGTATGGTTTTAGTATTACCATCATGTTGGCAGAGTTGTTTATCATCTTTGGTTTATTTCTCTATCTAGGTCGGATGGCTCCGATTCTCTGGATTATTCTAGTTATTTTGATGAGTATGGCGACCATTGTATCGATTGTTAATCGTTCTATGAATCCTGAGAGCAAGGTAACATGGCTGTTAGTAGCCTTTGTTCCAGTATTTGGTCCCTTGCTCTATATCATGTTTGGAGAGCGTCGTTTATCTAAAAAAGAAATGAAGCAGCTAAAGCAGCTCCAATCAATGGTTGATCGAGAGGACAATAGCAGAGCTCTCCGTTTGGAGTTAAAAGAGCAGGACAAGTCAGCTTACGGAGTTATCAAATCTCTCCTCAGCATGGATACGAATGCTGATGTCTATGATCGAACGGATACACAATTTTTTGCCTCTGGTGAAAGTATGTGGCACCAGATGCTAGAGGATCTCAAGAAAGCGGAGAAATTTATCTTTCTTGAGTACTATATCATCGAAGAAGGCTTGATGTGGAACAGCATTTTAGAGATTTTGGAAGAAAAGGCCGCTCAAGGAGTGGAAGTTAAGCTCCTCTATGATGATATTGGTTGTATGGCAACCTTGCCTGGAGATTACACCATCCAGCTTCGTGGTCGAGGGATTGAAGCCCATAAATTTAACAAGGTGATTCCACGCTTGACCGTTGCCTATAATAACCGTGATCACCGTAAAATCATGATTATCGATGGGCAGATTGCCTATACAGGTGGTGCCAATCTAGCAGATGAGTATATCAACCATATCGAACGCTTCGGTTACTGGAAGGATAGCGGTATTCGGTTGGATGGTCCAGCAGTAAAGGCTTTTACCAGACTCTTTTTATCTGCCTGGTACATCAATCGTGGAGAGATTAGTGACTTTGACCAATACCATCTTGAAAATCACCCCAAATATGGGATGGGACTCTGTATTCCCTATAGTAGTGGACCAAAACCCATCTACCGAGCTCAAGTTGGAAAAACGGTCTACCAAAATCTTATCAACCAAACTACAGATTACGTCTACATTACGACTCCCTATCTGATTGCTGACTACGATCTAACTGAAAGTATCAAAAATGCAGCTATGAGAGGGGTAGATGTGCGAATTGTGACGCCTTGTATCCCAGATAAGAAGGTCATCCAATTGGTTACTCGTGGAGCCTATCCTGACTTGTTGTCTGCTGGAGTTCGCATTTACGAGTACAGTCCGGGATTCCTTCATAGCAAGCAAATGCTTGTCGATGGAGAGGCAGCTACTGTGGGGACCATCAATTTTGACTATCGGAGCTTGCTCCACCACTATGAAAATGCCGTCTTACTTTATAGAACGCAGTCCATCATCGATATTGAAAGAGACTTCGAAGAGATTTTTAAAGTTTCTCAAGAAATTTATCCTCACACTATCAAAACCAGCTGGTATCAAAGCCTAATCAAGGAAATTGTCCAGTTGTTTGCACCTATGCTCTAACTATCGACCAAGATCTAGCCCAAGGCTGGATCTTATTTTTTCTTCTTACGAATAGATAGGTAAAGGAGAAAACAATGCTCAATCTAGAAGATGAAGATTTTTTTAAAGAGTATAAAGCTAGTAGGTTACATCGTTTTCGTGAAATCGAACGCTTTGCGATATTGGATAAGAAATTAAGCAAATATCAATCCCAAGCTGACATTCCTGTAAGATTTTGATATACTAAAACAGATAAACTTAGAGGAGAAATTGAATGAACGTATACGGGAAAATAGATGAGAAACAAGAAGAATCTCATTACCAAGACTGGTCAGTGCCAGAGAAACGAGAAGGAGCTCCCATTCCCTTTTTTAGTATTTTGCTTTGGAGTTTAGTGGCCACAGCCATTTCGGTTGCCCTGCCTTTTATTTTTGGTTTAGTCAGTCCGCAACAAACTCAGGATCTTTATACCGGTTGGGCCTTGCATCAAAATGGTCAAATGTATACAGATTATTTTGGGACGGAGGGATTGCTCTATTATGTGCTAACCTACCTTTTTCAAGGCAGTATTCTGATTGCTTTGGTTGAGTGGTTGGCCTTGTTTGGAGCAGGTGTTTTTCTTTTTAAGGCTGCGAATACTCTTGCCGGCCAAGAAAAGGAAGCGAAGCGAGTTGTCTTTATTTTATACTTGCTTGTAGCGGGTCTCGCTTTTGGTGGCGGTTATGCTCTTTTGCTAGCCCTGCCTTTCCTATTTTATTCATTGAGTATCGTTACAAATTATCTAGCTTTTCCAAAGGACGACAAAGGATTTGTACGAGTGGGGATGAGCCTTGCTCTCGCTTTCTTCCTTGCGCCAATCCCAACCGCCTTGTTTGCGGCTGTACTGGCCTTGGGGATTATCGGCTTTAATCTAGGCAAAGGTCACTTTGTTCATGGTCTATATCAGTTCTTTGCGTCAGCCCTAGGATTTTCGCTCTTATTTTATCCTTTAGGCTACTATACAGTGTGGACAGGTAGTTTTGGGGATGCCATTAGCCAGACCTTGTATCCGGTAAATACTCTTAGCCTCTTTTCGAACTCGCATTTGCTTGAAAATGCAGCCTTCTATGGCTTGCTTGCTATTGGATTAGGTTCCCTTGGTTTGCTCTTTGCAGGCTTGTTCCAGTCAAAACCAGCCAAGCAATATGCCCTCTCAATTGCTGCTAGCTTGGGAGTGTTGGTTTCTTTGGGAATCTTGATTCTCTCCAAAGAGCCTATCAACGGTACTCGTCTTGTGGTGTTAATTCCTTTCTTGGCCCTGCTCCTTCTGACAGAAATCAAGGAAGATGTTTCGGAGGGAGGGAGTCGTCGTAGAAGAAGACGTGAGAAACAAACTTCTTTCTTTAAAGGAAATTTCTATCTACCACTGATTGCCCTTGCCTATCTCATTGTTCTTCCTATCGTGAGTCGCTACCTTTCTCACCCAGCGACTTATCAGGAGAGAGATCGTCTGGCTAGCGTGGTCAAACAACAAACGAGTTCTGAGGATCGTGTCTATGCTTGGGATGATCGTCCTGATTTCTACCGTGCAAGTGAACGCTTGGCGCCGACTTCTCTATCAACTCCAACACTTTACACTGCAAGCGATGAAAATAAAACCAAACTGATGAATGACCTGAAAGAGAATCAACCGAAGATGATTGTGGTCAATCAAAAAGTTGCCTTGTGGTCAGATGTAGAGAGCTGGCTCAGTGAAAACTATGAGCTTGTTCAGACAGATACTAGCGAGTTCAAACTTTATAAATCAAAATAACAAAAGATCAATATCTTGTGGAATTTTAAAATTTTTGGGATTTTTAACACAAGATATTGATTTTTATTTTTAGAGTGGTATAATACTGAATATAAACAATTCAACAATATTTTAGAAAAGAGCATGGATATGATTGTATTAGAAGAAAAGCTTGCAACCGTTCCCACCTTGTTCGTTGAAAAACGAGATGGTAGACGTGTAGTGTTTGATGTAGACAAGATTGACAAGGCTCTCCACAAGGCGGCGGAAAAGGTTATGGACGTTACGCCTCTAGTAGAAAAACGCCTAAATGGTCTAGTTGAAAGAATCGTGACTGAAATTCACAGTCGCTTCCCTCAAGGTGTCAAGATTTACGAAATTCAAAATGTCGTAGAACATGAACTCCTTGAAGCCAAAGAGTATGCGCTGGCTGAGGAGTATATCACTTATCGGACACAAAGGGATTTTGAGCGCTCAAAAGCGACAGATATCAACTTTAGTATCCATAAACTTCTCAATAAAGATCAAGCAGTTGTCAATGAAAATGCCAATAAAGACAGCGATGTCTTCAACACCCAGCGTGATTTGACAGCAGGGATTGTTGGGAAGTCAATCGGGCTACAAATGCTTCCTAAGCACGTAGCCAATGCTCATCAAAAAGGGGATATCCACTATCATGACTTGGACTACAGCCCCTACACTCCGATGACCAACTGCTGTTTGATTGATTTTAAAGGCATGTTGGAAAATGGTTTTAAGATTGGAAATGCAGAGGTAGAGAGTCCCAAGTCTATCCAGACTGCGACAGCTCAGATTTCACAAATCATTGCTAACGTTGCTTCTAGCCAGTACGGGGGCTGCTCAGCTGACCGTATCGATGAAGTATTGGCGCCATATGCAGAGAAGAATTATCAAAAACACCTCAAGGATGCGGAAGAGTGGGTCTTGCCCGAAAAACGGGAAGATTACGCTTGGAAAAAAACCCAAAAAGACATCTACGATGCCATGCAATCTCTTGAGTATGAAATCAACACTCTCTTCACTTCAAATGGACAAACACCTTTTACTTCACTAGGTTTTGGTCTAGGAACTAGTCGTTTTGAACGGGAAATTCAAAAAGCTATCTTGACCATCCGAATCAAGGGACTTGGTTCAGAACACCGTACAGCTATCTTCCCTAAACTCATCTTTACGTTGAAAAGAGGACTCAACTTAGAGGAAGGTTCACCTAACTACGACATCAAACAGTTGGCCCTCGAGTGTGCAACCAAGCGGATGTACCCAGATGTCTTGTCCTACGATAAGATTATTGAGTTGACAGGCTCCTTCAAGATTCCTATGGGCTGCCGTTCTTTCCTCCAAGGATGGAAGGATGAGAATGGTGTCGAGGTCAATTCAGGTCGGATGAATCTAGGTGTTGTGACGGTCAATCTGCCTCGTATCGCCCTCGAGTCTGAAGGAGATCTGAATAAGTTTTGGGAAATCTTCAATGAGCGGATGAATATCGCGGAAGATGCCTTGGTTTACCGTGTGGAAAGAACCAAGGAAGCAACACCAGCGAATGCCCCTATCCTCTATCAGTACGGAGCCTTCGGTCGCCGTCTCGGAAAAGAAGAAAGTGTTGACCAACTCTTTAAGAATCGCCGTGCGACAGTTTCGCTGGGCTACATCGGTTTGTACGAAGTGGCTACAGTCTTCTTTGGAAATAGCTGGGAAAGCAATCCTGAAGCCAAGGAATTCACACTGGATATCATTCGCGATATGAAACGTCGTGTGGAAGAGTGGTCTGACCAATATGGTTACCATTTCTCTATCTACTCCACACCGTCTGAAAGTCTGACAGACCGCTTCTGTCGCTTGGATACAGAGAAGTTCGGCTCTATTCCGGACATCACGGACAAGGAATACTACACCAACTCTTTCCACTACGATGTTCGTAAAAATCCAACACCGTTTGAAAAATTAGACTTTGAGAAAGTTTACCCAGAAGCAGGTGCGTCAGGTGGTTTTATCCATTATTGTGAGTATCCAGTTCTTCAACAAAATCCTAAAGCCCTGGAAGCTGTTTGGGACTATGCCTATGACCGTGTCGGTTATCTAGGGACCAATACTCCGATTGATCGTTGCTACAAGTGTGACTTTGAAGGGGATTTTGAACCAACTGAGCGAGGATTTGCTTGTCCCAACTGTGGCAATAGCGACCCTAAAACAGTAGATGTGGTCAAACGTACGTGTGGTTATCTGGGAAATCCTCAAGCGCGTCCGATGGTTAACGGACGCCACAAGGAAATCGCTGCGCGTGTCAAACACATGAACGGTTCAACCATTAAAACAGCCGGACATGAAGTAACAAATTAGAAGGAAATGGAATGGGGAAATACCAATTAGACGATAAGGGACGCGCACAAGTGACCCGTTATCACGAGAAACACTCGAAAGGTGGAACAGGTAAAAAAGAACGCTTGCTCAACCTCAGAGAACAGTTTTTAAACAAGAACAAGAAAAAATAAAAGTGAGAGTCTGCTCTCACTTTTCTCTTAATTGGAGGTGAAAATGATACTACGCAGACCAACATTGGCAGATAAAGAAACAGTTTTAGAGATGATGGCAGAGTTTGAACAGACTCAATCAGCCCACGATGGTGGGTTTTGGAACGCCAACAATTTTGTTTATGAAGAGTGGATAGAAGAAAATCTTCAAGCAGAAGCGGGACTCAATATTCCTGAAAACTGGGTTCCTGCTATTCAGCTGATTAGTTTTGACGTAGCAGGCCAGGCTCTTGGCTTTCTCAATCTTCGTCTCCGATTAAATGACTACTTACTAGAAAATGGGGGGCATATCGGCTATTCCATCCGCCCTTCTGAAAGAGGTAAAGGTTATGCCAAAGAAGCCCTCGGACAAGGCCTGCAAGTTGCCAAGGAGAAGAACATCAAAAAAGCACTTGTGACCTGTAGTACGGAAAATCCTGCTAGTAGGGCGGTTATTGTGGCAAATGGTGGGGTGTTTGAGGATGTTCGCAATGGTGTAGAACGTTACTGGATAGACTTGGAGTAGAAGGATGACATGGAATACACCAAAACCAGGTGAATGGAAAAGCGAGGAGCTTAGTAAAGGGCGAATCATTGATTATAAGGCCTTTAACTTTGTCGATGGAGAAGGTGTGCGCAACTCTCTCTATGTATCAGGTTGCATGTTTCACTGCGAGGGGTGCTATAATGTTGCGACTTGGTCTTTCAACGCAGGCATTCCCTATACGGCAGAATTAGAAGAACAAATCATGGAAGACCTTGCCCAACCCTATGTTCAAGGATTGACCCTACTAGGAGGAGAGCCCTTTCTTAATACGGGTATTCTCTTGCCGCTCGTTAAGCGAATCCGAAAGGAATTGCCAGACAAAGACATCTGGTCCTGGACGGGCTACACTTGGGAAGAAATGATGCTGGAGACTCCAGATAAACTGGAACTCTTGTCGCTGGTTGACATCCTTGTCGATGGACGGTATGATAAAAGCAAGCGCAATCTCATGCTCCAGTTTCGAGGGTCTTCTAATCAACGGATTATCGATGTGCAAAAATCTCTCAAAAGTGGGCAAGTAGTGATTTGGGACAAGCTTAATGACGGAAAAGAAAGCTATGAACAGGTGAAGAGAGAATGAAGAAAAAAGACCTGATAGAACAACTGGTTTCAGAGATAGAAACGGGAAAAGTTAGGACGCTAGGGATCTACGGTCATGGGGCTTCAGGCAAGTCAACCTTCGCTCAGGAATTACATCAAGCCCTAGATTCCACTACAGTAAATTTACTAGAAACAGATCCCTATATCACTTCAGAACGTCACCTGGTAGTACCAAAGCAAGCACCAAATCAAAAGGTGACAGCTTGTCTCCCAGTGGCGCATGAACTGGCAAGTTTACAGAGAGATATTCTCTCCTTGCAGGCAGGTTTGGATGTCTTAACAATCGATGAACCGTGGAAGGCTAGTGAAATCTTATCTGGAGCCAAGCCGATTCTGATTGTTGAAGGGATGTCTGTGGGCTTTCTGCCAAAGGAACTCTTTGACAAAACTATCTGTTTCTACACGGATGAGGAGACCGAATTAAAGAGGCGCTTAGCTCGAGATACGACTATGAGAAATCGGGATGCATCTTTTGTATTGGCTAGCCATCAGATGAGACGGGAGCAGTATCTGCGATACTATAGAGAAACCGAGTCTAAAGCGGACATTTTAGTAGATCAATCAGAAGATACATTCAAGGTCAAAATGACTCGTATTATATAGAAGAAAAGACGGTTTTTTTATAGATATAAATCCTCAATCTTGGAAAAATGAAAAGGGAAAACAGTTTCATCCTAAAAAAACGAAAAAAGCTCACAAATCCCTTGCAATCGCAGGGGCTTTGTGTTATTCTACCGTGGTGCTGTAAATCACATCTTTAGCTGTGATGCAAGAGGTTGTGACCACGATTGGATACACTGCCACACAACGCGCGTCGATTTCCTATTTTTGCTTTGAGTTTGAATCCCTTTATGTCTTAGACTTGAGCACAAAAAATGTTCGTTAAAAACTTTCCAGACTATATCAATAAGAATTGGAAGGATGGTCTTGGTTGAAGCCTGCATTGTTTTTCAGCTCTGGTTGAGACCGGTAAATTGAACGTTTTGTTTGTTATAGGCACCGTTTTATCTGGGAAAAGGGAGTTGATAGTGAATGGTGTGATATATCCTATACGCAAAGAATGCTATTTCATTTTGTTGCGTGAATTAGCCTCTTGGTAGCTAGAAAGTTTAGAGCTGAGGTTGATTGCTAGTCAGTCACCTTAGAAGTGAAAGTAAAAGGAGCGAAGGAATGTTTTTAAAAATAATCAGCAGTATCTCTACAAATAATTTCCAAGATCCAAACATGATGGAAAAAATTAGCCATCTATGGCAGGAGCACCAGAAAGAAGTAGAGGAGGTATTTGCCCAAGGGCTTCCGATTTATGCAGTCTATCATGATTATGTCAGCGACTACAAGGGGGATTACAGCTTGTCGCTCTGTAGTCTATCCGATAAAGAAGACTGGGATTTTGACACTTCAGGACAAACCTACCAAGTATTTGAGGTGGATACAAGTGATTCAAAAGGTTTTCTCCATACCTGGCAACAAATTTGGCAGGCAGAAGAAGCAAGAGAACTGCAACGTCAGTATAGTATTGATTTTGAAAAATATGATCCAGATCAGACAGTATCTATCTTTATCGCCACCCCCAAAAATGGGTAAATTGTCAAACTAAGTTTTATTTACGAAAGAGGATCAGAACATACTCTAGTAACTTAGGTTAGTAAAAAAACGAAAAAAAGCTAACAAATCCCTTGCAATCGCAGGGGCTTTGTGTTATTCTATTATGGTGCTGTAAATTACAGCCTTAGCTTTGATGCAAGAGGTTGCGACACGCTCGGTTGCATTGCCACGCAACACCGCGTCGGTTTTCTTGTGGAGCTAGCCTATTATCTTAAATAGACGAAAAGGAGAAAAAGATGGCAAACAAAAAAATCCGTATCCGTTTGAAAGCTTACGAACACCGTACGCTTGATACAGCGGCTGCAAAAATCGTAGAATCAGCTACTCGTACAGGTGCACAAGTTGCGGGTCCAATCCCACTTCCAACTGAGCGTAGCCTCTACACAATCATTCGTGCGACTCACAAATATAAATATTCTCGCGAACAATTTGAAATGCGTACACACAAACGTTTGATCGATATCGTTAACCCAACTCAAAAAACAGTTGATGCTTTGATGAAATTGGATCTTCCAAGTGGTGTAAACGTAGAAATCAAACTTTAATCTAAAGCTTGATACCTTGAGCATAAAAAACGCTCGTTAAAAACTTTTTGAATAAAAAATATAGAAAAGGAACTATTTTCTCATGACAAAAGGAATCTTAGGGAAAAAAGTGGGAATGACTCAAATCTTCACTGAAGCTGGCGAATTGATCCCTGTAACAGTTATTGAAGCAACTCCAAAC